>USKV01000084.1 GCA_900555355.1 uncultured Collinsella sp. | reverse complement strand
TTGCCCATGCCATAACCAGTACCACGCAGGTGCGGATTGCCGTGGCCAGGTTTGACTCGACGCCTTCGATGCCGATCTTGGCGAGGACGGAGGTGAGTGCCGCGAACACGGCGGCGCCGAGGGCGTAAGCGAGCCAGGTTCGGTCTTGCTGCTGCTCGGGTTCGGCGGACTGCTTCTTCTCGATCATTAAAAACGTGCCGAGGGTGATGGCAGCGGTTCCCACGAGCTTAACCGCAAGGTTGCTCGTCTCGTCAAAAAGCGCGATGGCGACCAGCGCGGCGAGCACGGTGCTCATCTTGTCGACCGGTACGACCTTATTGACATTTCCGATGCTCAACGCCTTAAAGTAACAGATCCACGAAGCACCGGTAGCGAGTCCCGAGAGGACGAGAAAGAGCCAGGATCTGGGTTCGATGCTGCCAATGGTTCCAATGGATCCAGAAATGCCCGCCATTGCCCAGGCGAAAACGAGCACCACGCAGGTGCGAATGGCCGTCGCGACATCGGAGTCGGTCTGCTTGATGCCGCATTTGGCCAAGATGGATGTGATGCCGGCAAAGAATGCTGACGCAAATGCTGCGACAACCCACGACACGGGTGCGGTGCCTCCTTGGATAATGGGTTTATCCTGCGAGTTTTATGGACATGAGGATACCGCCCCACCATGAAGGTTTGATATGGCCGCGGCGAGACGGGGGTTATGTTCCGGGGAGCCATTTGGTGAAGGCTCGAATTGTCGATATGCTGTCGACTTCTCTTTGGTTTCCAAGATCTAAACGGCATGCTTCGAAGGGCGGCGGCGTTGTTGTTGCTTCGTCTTATCTAGTAAATGAGGTGGCGTGCAGCCCAAGCCCTTTGGCTGTCGATTACAGGTCGCGTGCCCGATAGACCTTGGTGCTGACTGCGCAGCTGATTGCACATAGCGCGAGGGCAAGTGCGGCGATGCCTGCACACAGACAGCCAAGGACGGCGGGATCGGGATTCGCTCCGGCAATCGACATGAGCCAGTTGCTGATGGGGTTGGAGGAGCTCAGCGTGGCCATGGTGCCGCAACCAAGCAGGGCAAACAGGCCAACGGATAGGCGCAGCGCCTCCATGTGTCCAAATCGAAAGAACAGCGGCTGCGCCAAAAACACCATCATGAGGGAGATGAGCATTGATGCTGCTGAGGCTATTGCAATCTCAAAGACAATCTGTCCCGTCAACGGGATACCCGCGCTGTTGAAGAGCGGGAAGGAGACGATGCTCAGAAGCGCGGCGGCGCACGCCATGACAGCCGAGAAGACAATGATGCTCAGGTAGCGTGCGCAGATGATGTCTTTACGCGAGAGAGACAGCGTTGCGCGATAGCGCTCCCAACCGTTTTGATTGTCGAAGCCGGCCAGCGAGCTCATGACCATGATGGGTGACATGGCACTGACCGCGCAGGCGCCAGCGCTCATGCCGGAATCGCCGTCCGATGCGTTGGCAAGGGTCAGCACGACGAATATGAACAGGCCGACGCCCGCGATGCTCGGGACGAGCGTGCGAACGATAGCGAGCTCGGACATAAAGGCGCGTTTCATTTCGAAGCCCCTTTCAGCATGAGGCGCAGATAGTCATCAATGGTTGCCCGATCGCAGGGAATCTCGGGGAAGGCCTCGAGCGTTTCGCGACGGTTGGGCACGAGCACGTCCACGCTATAGGCGTGGTGGGCGGCACGGGCACCTTCGACGCAAGCCATAAGCTCGGCGGCCTGTGCTTGGGTGCAGTGGGCGATGCCGGCGCGGTCGGTAATGTCCTCGCGCGACAGATCAAACACAATCGAACCGTTATCGATGCAGATGATGCGGTCGGCGGCACGATCGAGGTCGGACGTAATGTGGCTCGAGAGCAGCACGCTGTGCTGGCCGTCGGCGACAAAGGCAAGCAGCTCATCGAGCAGCTCCTCGCGTGCCATGGGATCGAGGCCTGCGGTGGCTTCGTCCAAAACGAGCAGCTTGGCATTGTGGCTGAGTGCACAGGCAAGCTGCAGTTTCATGCCCATGCCGCGGGAGAGGTCCTTGACTTTTGTCTTAGGATCGAGGCCAAATCGGTTGATGAATCCGGCGAACGTTTCGCGGTCCCATGTGGGGTACGTCGGGCCTACGAGCGACTCGATCTGGCCCACCCTGAGCGTGGAGGGGAAGGGGCACGTGTCCAGGACAAGACCGACGCGGGAGCGTAGATGGCGTTGCGATTCATCGGGCGCGTCGGCGCCACAGCGCTGCCCAAACAGGTGCACCTCGCCGGCATCGAGCTTTATAAGCCCGAGCGCGGCGCGAATGGTCGTTGTCTTGCCGGCGCCGTTTGCGCCTACAAAGCCAACGATCTGGCCGGGCTCCACAGCGAGCGTGACGTCGCGTAGTGAAAAGCGGTCGCTCACACGGCGTGAGATGCCTTTGAGTTCTAAAAGGTTTTGCATGGTATAGCCTTTCTTTCAGATGGCTACTGCATGGTTTCGGGGGCTACCAGGTCGAGCATCTCGTGCAGTTTGTCGCGCGTGACGCCCAGGGTTTCGGCTTGGCTCGCCGCTTTCGCAAGTAGCTCTTCGATATGGCAGAGCTGGTTTTCGCGCAAGAGTTCCTGGTTGCCCTCGGCGACAAAGCAGCCCTTGCCCTGCACGGTGCAGATAAACCCGAGTTGCTCTAGGTCGGCGTAGGCGCGCTTGGTGGTGATGACGCTCACGCCAAGATCGCTCGCGAGCGCACGGATGCTGGGGAGTTTGGCTCCCGCAGTGAGCGTGCCCGAAAGGATTTGAGCTTTGACCTGCGAGGATATCTGTTCGTAGATGGGCTTATCGCTCGAATTGGATAGGATGATGTCCACAGCGGCTCCTTAGCTGTTGGGCTACACGTGTATATAACCGGTAAGCACAGTATATATACACTATGCACAGTTATGCAAGAGCTAAATGTGGAATAGACCATCGGCGCCGCGCTTGCTCCAAAACAATCTCAATCTGTAACATCTGGGTCCGTTTTTGGTCGCCAGCTGTTACAGATTGAGATGTTATTTTCCCACCTGCCTATTTGTCTCAATCTGTAACAGTAAGAGTCGATTTGCGCGGCTAGATGTTACAGAACGAGACATTGGCTGCCTGCCTTTCCGTTTATCTCGATTTGTAACAGCTAGACCCAATTTGGGCGGTCAGGTGTTACAGATTGAGATTGTGCCGGCGGACAAGTTCGTTTGTCTCAATCTGTAACATCTGGGTCCGTTTTGAGTCGCCTGCTGTTACAGATTGAGACAGTCTGCTGCAGAATACTTTCGATAACTAGCCGTTCACGTTCTGACTGATGAATTTGTCCTGATAGGCGCCCTAGAGCGAGATTTCGCGGCTACAATAGTGCGGTTACAACGACGTAATGCACTCAATGCAAGAAAGGATCCGCATGGCAAGCCTGTCGGATGAAATCTCGTCGCGCCGCACATTCGCGATCATCAGCCACCCGGACGCCGGTAAGACCACGCTTACCGAGAAGCTGCTGCTCTATACCGGCAGCATCCAGACCGCCGGCTCGGTCAAGGGCAAGAGCTCGGCCAAGCATGCCGTTTCGGACTGGATGGACATCGAGAAGGAGCGCGGCATTTCCGTTACCTCCTCGGTGCTGCAGTTCACCTACAACGGCGCCTGCGTCAACATCCTCGATACCCCCGGCCACCAGGACTTCTCGGAGGATACCTACCGTACCCTTATGGCCGCCGACGCCGCGGTCATGGTCATCGACGGCGCCAAGGGCGTCGAGGCCCAGACCAAAAAGCTCTTTAAGGTCTGCACGCTGCGTCATATTCCCATCTTCACCTTTGTGAACAAGCTCGACCACGAGGCTCGTGATCCGTTTGAGCTCATGGAAGAGATCGAGAACGTCCTGGGTATCAACACCTATCCCATGAACTGGCCGATCGGCAGCGGCCGCAACTTCCGCGGCGTGTTCGATCGTCAGACCCGTCGCGTCATTGCCTTTGAGGGCGACGGCCACGCCAACGCCACCAAGAAGGTCGCCGAGGTCGAGGCCGAGCTTGGCGATCCTTCCATGGACGAGCTTATCGGCGAGGAGAACCATAAGAACTTGATGGACGACATCGAGCTGCTCGATGGTGCCGGCGACGAGCTCGACTTGGATGCCGTGGCCTGCGGCAAGCTGAGCCCGGCGTTCTTTGGCTCGGCGCTCACCAACTTTGGCGTGGAGCCCTTCCTCAAGGAGTTCCTACGTCTGGCCCCGACGCCGCGCGCCTACACCGACACGCTCACCAGCGAGCCGGTCGATCCTTGCCGCGACGACTTTAGCGGCTTTGTGTTTAAGATCCAGGCCAACATGGACAAGAACCACCGTGACCGCATCGCCTTTGTGCGCATTTGCTCGGGCAAGTTCGAGCGCGGCATGGATGCCTTTCACGTGCAGGGCAACCGCAAGCTCAAGCTTGCCACGGGCACGTCGATGATGGCCGACGACCGCGCCATCGTGGACGAGGCGTACGCGGGCGATATCGTGGGCCTGTTCGATCCGGGTATCTTTAGCATCGGCGACACTGTGTGCTCCGGCAAGCGCCACGTGCAGTATCCGCAGATCCCGACGTTTGCCCCCGAGATGTTCGCTCGCATTACGCAGGTCGACACGCTCAAGCGCAAGCAGTTCGTCAAGGGCATGGAGGAGCTTGCCCAGGAGGGCGCCATCCAGATCTTCCGCGAGCTGGGTGCCGGCATGGAGAGCGTCATCGTGGGCGTGGTCGGCGTGCTGCAGTTTGAGGTGCTCGAGCGCCGCCTTAAGGCCGAATACCGTGTTGAGGTTCGTCGCCAGCCGCTGCCCTATACGGACATCCGCTGGATCCAGAACGACCCCGATACCATCGATATCCCGGCTCTTTCGCTCACGCGCGACACGCTGCGCGTCGAGGACATGCGCGGCGGTAAGCTGCTGCTGTTCACGAGTCCGTGGAACGTGGATTGGGCAACCGACCACAACCCCGACCTTATCCTGTCGGAGTTTGGCAACGTAGCGTTTTAACGCATCGGCGCGGTGGTCCTGCGGGGCTGCCGCGCCGTTTGCTTGCCTGATGCCGTGTGAGCGGCTATCATACCCACCGTCGTCTTAAGACCGAGGCGTCCGAGCAGTTCGGGTCCGATATCCTGCTCGTTAAACCTAAAACCAAAGGAGTACATAATGATCAAGAAGGTCATGGAGGACTACAAGGTCCTGTTGCGGAGCATTCCCGCGGCAACGGTTTCGCTGTTTTTCGTGAGCGTCATCATGATGAACCTGCTGGCCAACAAAGAGCTTATCAGCCTGCCGTATCTGGCACTCGATTGCGGCTTTGTGGTGAGCTGGGTTTCGTTTTTGTGCCAGGACATGATCTGCAAGCGCTTTGGCGCCAAGGCATCCATCAAAATCTCTATCCTCGCGCTGCTGGTTAACCTGGCCGTGAGCCTGTGCTTTTGGGCATGCTCGCTCACGCCCGGCATGTGGGGCGCCTACTACGACACGGGCATGATCGAGGTCAACACCGCCCTTAACGCCACCATCGGCGGCACCTGGTACGTGGTGCTGGGCTCTTCGCTGGCAATGCTCGTCTCTGCCGTGGTTAACTCCACGCTCAACCAGTCGCTTGGCCGTATGCTCAAGAAGAATAACTTTGCGAGCTTTGCCTTCCGCTCCTATGTGTCTACGGGTGTTGGCCAGTTTATCGACAACCTGGTCTTTGCCATTGTGGTGAGCCACACGTTCTTTGGTTGGACCTGGGTGCAGGTCCTTATGTGCTCGCTGACCGGCGCTGTCGCCGAGCTGCTGTGCGAGGTCTTCCTGAGCCCCGTGGGCTACAAGGTCGTGCGTGGCTGGGAGCGTGAGAATGTGGGCGCCGAGTACCTCGAGCGCCACGCAACCGCCTAAGGAGCGAGTATGCGGATTTTGATCACGGGCGCTTCGGGCGGTATCGGAGCCGCGTGCGTGCAGCGCTTTTTGGACGAGGGCCACGAGGTCGTGGGCTTTGATCTGCTGCCGGCGGCGATCGAACACGAGCGCTACCGCCATCTGATCGTTGATGTCCGCGAGCCGGACTCGTTTCCGGGCGACCTTGAGCCTCAGGTAATCGTGAACGTTGCCGGTACGCAGGATTCGGCCGACGACATCGCCGCTAACCTGTGTGGCACCATCAATGTGACCGAGCGCTACGCCTTTGTGGGGGAGGGGCTTGCCGCCAAGCCGGCGCCGGCTATCAGATCCGTGGTCAATGTGGGGTCGGCGAGCGGACATACGGGATCGGAGTTTCCCGCCTATGCCGCCAGCAAGGGCGGCGTTATCGCCTACACCAAGAACCTTGCAAACCGTCTGGCGCCGCAGGCCATCGCCAACAGTGTGGACCCGGGTGGCGTTATCACGCCGCTCAACCGTTGCGTGATGGAAGACGAGCACCTGTGGAACCAGATTATGGAGCTCACGCCGCTTAAACGCTGGGCCACCGCCCAAGAGATCGCCGAGTGGATCTACTTTGTGGGCGTGACTAACCGGTTTATGACCGGGCAGAGCCTGTTGATCGATGGCGGCGAGGCCGGCCGCACACAATTTATTTGGCCCGAATAGGAAACGCGCCCGACGGAATGAACTGCCTCCCATTTCTTGGACATGAGAAATGGGAGGCTTTTTATGCGTGTCG
>USKV01000083.1 GCA_900555355.1 uncultured Collinsella sp. | reverse complement strand
TGCAGACGACGAGTTGTTCACCAAGAATCTTGAAGCTATGGGCGTTATCCGCCTGAGCGACAAGGCAATCCAGGTCATTTACGGTCCTCGTGTCGGCGAAGTCGCTTCTGAGGTGCACGAAGTTCTCGGTGACGAGTAAAACGCGCAAGTGGCTTTCAATTGCATAGCGCAATTCCAGGGCTTGGCTTCCTATCGCATGATTTAGGGGGCCAGGCCTTCTTGTTTTAGATTGTCAAGGCAGATACTCAATAGTTCTTCGAATGCGAGAATACAACTTCCGGTAAAGCAGTTAGGCTTAACGTTCTTAAGATCCATTGGGTGATCGTCATGTATCGTAAAGATCGCGTCTGCCGTCTTGGCGAGCTCGCTGTCTTCGTTGCCGGTAAACGCGAGGGTCGTAATGCCCGCGTCGTGGCATGCCCTTGCGGTTTCCAGGATGGCTTCTGTCTGGCCCGATTTGGATATGAGCATCATGCAGCTGAGCGTATTTCGGTTGGATTCGACAAACTGATCGGTTTCTAGGAAGTCCTGTATGACGGCCAAAAAGCCAAGTCCAACGAGCTTAGTCGCCATGTACTGCGCAACGATGCGTGAGAAGCCCTCTCCGTTTACTCCGATCATTCTGTTGCGATGCAGTGCGGCGATGAATACGTCTACATCTCCGGTGTGACATACGAAGTGGACGCTACTGTCTTTGAGTGATTGATTCATTTCGCGGGAGACATGCTGAAGGTGCTTGAGATCGTACATCATTTCGCGGTAGCCACGGTAGCCGAGCTTTTTCGAAAGCCTGATGACTGTCGTCATGCTGGTAAAGCATGCCATGGCGACGGGTTTTATGCCAATATCATCGAGGGTGTCGATATTGTTGAGTAGGTATTCGAGTACGCTTTGCTCGGTTTCGGATAGCTTTGCGGCTGAGTAGAGCTTGGAAATCTGCTTTTTATCAACCATCGGTGCTTCCTTCCCGCCGGACGTGTGTGGCCGCTTCCGTTGCGTAAATAATAACTCCTTGGGGAATTCCTTTCCCGCCTTGCAACCGGGGCGGGAAGCGGCCCTCCATGCTGGATACAATATCCAAACACAGGCGAACCATGCAATATTGAATGTGCTAATTGGGGGTTTCGATATGAAACTTACGGTCATAGGTGGCGGTGGCGTCCGCTCCATGTTTTTGGCAAAGAGCATAGCCCAGCAGGCGTCATCGCTTGGGATTGACGAACTTGTGTTTATGGACAATGATCCCGAGAAGCTGCGCATCTACGGTGGCCTTGCCGCCCATGTCTCGGGCATGCTTTGCCCCACGCTTAATTTTTCACTGACGGGCGATGCAGTCGAGGCCGTTAAGGACGCCGATTACGTGATCACGACGATTCGCGTCGGTGGGGACCATATGCGCGTTCGCGATGAGCGCATTGCTCTTTCGCATGGGGTTCTTGGCCAAGAGACGACTGGCGCAGCCGGCGTGTCTTTTGCCATGCGCTCCGTCCCTGCGCTTGCTTCGTATTGCGAGTTAATCAAGAAGTACGCAAAGCCGGACGTCAAGGTGTTTAACTTTACTAATCCCGCTGGCGTCGTATCTCAGGCCCTACGCGATATGGGCTATGATTTTACTTATGGCATTTGCGATGCCCCCTCGGGCATGTTGCATCAGTTTGCCGAGTATAAAGGCGTTGATCCCGCATCGGTTCAGGGCGAGTGCTATGGACTCAACCACCTCTCGTTCTTCCGCAATGTGACGGTTGACGGCGAGGACATCATGTCCGACTTGATCCACGACGACGGGGCATATGCTCATACAGATCTTAGGTTCTTCGAGAAGGACCTCGTCCTAAATCGCGGATGCGTGCCAAATGAGTACCTATACTATTTCTACTATCGCGAGCGCGCCGTTGCCAACGTTCTCTCTTCGCCCCAGACGCGCGGCGAACTAATCGAAGAAATTAATCGAGAAATGACGAGCGAGCTTGCATCTATCGATATTGAGAACGACTTCGAAAAAGGCCTCGCGTGCTTTGAGAAGTGGTACGGAATGCGCGAAAACAACTACATGGCGGCCGAGACGGGTATTCATCGCGACAAGCCGTGGACGTTTGACGTGTACGGCAAAGATGCTGGCGGATATGCAGGTGTCGCGCTCCGCTTCATGGATATTGCTCGCTCTGGCAAGACGCAGCAGATGATCCTGTGCACCCCCAACAATGGCGCCATCCCCGGCCTTCTCGATACAGATGTCATTGAGTCAACGTGCGATATCTCCACCGATGGCTGCGTGCCGCATCACGGTGCGCTCGTAGTACTTGACGCGTCGAAGCCGATTCTGTGCCCGCGGGAAACCTCGAATTGATTCGTCGCGTCAAGTACTACGAGCGCACCGTGGCGCGTGGCATCGTTAACCGATCGAAGCGCGACATTGTCGAGAGCCTCGCGATGCACCCGCTCGTTAATTCGTACTCCTTGGCGAAAGATATCGCCGCGCAGTACTTTGAGCTTAACCGCGACTACATCGACGGCTGGACAGACTAGTCTGGACGTTAAAACTAGAAATTATGGATGGGCGGACCGGCGTTTATATTGGCGCCCGTTCGCCCTGCTTAGTAAGAAAACGGGTATAGAGTGAACTTGCGAGAGAACTTCAATGTCTTTCTGGAATCGGGCGATCGGGCGAAGGAATGCCGGAGTGGCTGCACGATGGCGTTATATATCCCCTTGTTTGTTATGAGCGCGCTTCAAATTGGTGTATCAAACGTTGCAACTGAGCTCGCCTATATCAATCCGTCCATTACGCTTATTTGCACTGTGGTCGCGGCCTTTTTAAACCTGCTTCTATCGAATGTGGCTTTTTCATTATTTGCCGTCGACCGGTCCAAAGAGACGGTGCAACCTGCTCGAACCCCTCCGGTTTATCTCTTGGCCTCGACGGTTCCCCTCCAGATTTCTGGGGCGCTGCTAATTTATTTGGTTCACTTGATTTTATCGGCAATTGTAGTCTTTGCCTCGCTTGCGAGCAGTCAGCTCGGGGTGTTGTGCTCGCTTGTGGTGGCAGTAATCGTGACGCTTCTTTCCGCGTCGTTCGTATTCGTGTTAATTGAAGATGCGGACGTGGAGCAGAGGGGACTACGAGGCATTCGGTTTGCACCACGCTACATCATGCGTTCGGTCACGGTGCTTCGTTCCTCCTGGAGAGAAATCGCGCGTCCCGCAACGCTGCTGGTGGCATGGAACCTGGTTGCAAGTTGCGCTATCCAGGTTCTTGTTGGATGGGTAGTTTCGAGTGCGGCGCTGCCGTCGGCACTTTCAGTGACGGCGCTTGTGCATGAGGGACTTTATTATGGGGCGTTTGCTTATATGCTGCTTTTGCTAGTTCATTGTGCGGTTGCGAGTTGGCTCGAAATTGACGTGCTCATGGGGGTGTCCTTGTGCGTATCCGAGCAGGCGCGATAGCCCGAAGATGAAGCCGCGTTTTCGACATTGAGTTCCTGCGTACCTTGCTTTCTAAGCAGAATTGGCGCGCCGTCTGTTAACAATCGTTTTCCAAGAATTCTTTTGTTGCTCATTTTATAGACTTCTCATTGCTATAATCGCCCACCGCTCAAGATAATCGGAGAGGTTTTCCTATATGGCTCAAACAAAGCAAGACGGCATCACGCTCAGGCAGTGGCTCCCGCTCATCGGGCTCACCTGCTGCGCGTTCGTATTCAACACGTCGGAGTTCATGCCCATCGGCCTGCTGACCGACATCGCTGCATCGTTTTCGCTCACCGAGGCCCAAGCTGGCATCATGATCTCGGTCTATGCCTGGGGCGTCATGCTGCTGTCGTTGCCGCTCATGGTGTTTGCCTCGCGTTTCGAGTTCAAGCGGATGCTGCTGGGCGTGCTGGCCGTGTTCTCGCTCGGTCAGTTCCTGTCCGCTGTGGCGCCGACCTATCCCATCCTGGTCTGCGCGCGCCTGGTGGTCGCTTGCGCACATGCCGTGTTCTGGTCAGTCGCCTCGATTATGGCCTCGCGCCTGGTCGACACTCGCCACGGCGCGCTCGCCATCAGCATGATCGCCACGGGCTCTTCCATCGCACAGATCTTCGGCCTGCCACTCGGCCGCGCCATTGGCCTGGCCGTGGGCTGGCGTATGACGTTTGCCGTGGTCGGAGCACTGTCTGCTGTCGCGGTCGTCTACCAGGCGACCGTGTTTCCAACCATGCCGGCGGGCGAGCGCTTTACCGTCAAGCAACTGCCCGAGCTGCTCAAGAACCCGTTCCTCATCGCGCTCTATGCGGTCACGGTGTTCATGGCAACTGGCTATTACGCGAGCTATAGCTATATCGAGCCTTTCCTGGCTCAGGTCGCGCATGTCGACGCAAGCGCCATCACTATGACGCTGACGGCGTTTGGCTGCTCTGGTTTGCTCGGAAGCTGGCTGTTTGGCCGCCTGTTCGATGGGCATCGCTTCCCGTTCTTGGCTATCACGCTCTCCGGCGTGCCGGTGGCCCTGCTGCTCATGGGGCCGGCCGCATCGTCGCTCGTGACAGTGCTTGCCGTCTGCGCACTGTGGGGTTGCTGCGCCACGGCCTTTAACGTGGCGTTTCAGGCCGAGCTCATCAAGCACACGCCGGCAGATTCGTCGGCCGTCGCCATGTCGATCTTCTCGGGCCTGTTCAACCTCGGTATCGGCACGGGTACCGCGATCGGCGGAGCCGTGGTTTCGGGCCCCGGTATCGCCTGGATCGGCTGCGCGGGCGGTGCGATCGCTGCCGTGGGCGTCATCCTTGCCATCACGGTGATGTTCCCGGCCATCCGTCGCGCAAAGCCTGTCGCCTAATCACGTTTCCTCATCAGTTGCGGTGGAATAGTTCCTGTTTAAGGCCTCTGAAGGTCCAAGCAGGAACTATTCCACCGCAACTTATTTTGGGGAAGAGGATACGAGCTGGGCATACAATGGATGTCGTTGTGTTGAGCTTACCGGGAGGTTGCTATGTGGGCATACGAGACGACGTTCTATCAAATCTTTCCGCTGGGCTTTTGCGGAGCTCCGCGCGAAAACGCCGCCCCCGTTGCCGAGGATGAGCTCGCCCAGGCTGCCAACGACACAGCTAGCTCCGATGCCCCCATTATGAAAATCGCCCAATGGGCCGACTACCTGCAGGAACTCGGCGTTGGCGCTGTGCTCATCAACCCGCCGCTCGAGTCCGATAGCCACGGCTACGATACGCGCAGCCTGCGCCATATCGACCGCCGTCTGGGTGGGGATGCCGACTTTGCCGCCGTGTGCGAGACGCTGCACGCCCATGGTATCCGCGTGGTGCTCGATGCCGTCTTCAACCACGTCGGTCGCGGCTTTTGGGCCTTCCGCGATGTGCAGGAGCGCAAGTGGGATTCGCCCTACAAGGACTGGTTCCACATCAGCTTCGACGGCGACTCGTGCTACGGCGACGGCTTTTGGTACGAGGGCTGGGAGGGCCATTTTGAGCTTGTGAAGCTCAACCTGCAAAACCCCGCCGTGGTCGATTATCTGCTCGAGTCCGTGCGCCGCTGGGCCGAGGTCTTTGGCGTCGACGGCCTGCGCTTGGACGTCGCCTATATGCTCGATCGCGATTTTATGCGCCGCCTGCATACTTTTACCCGTGGGTTCAAGCCCGACTTTGTGCTGATTGGCGAGACGCTCCACGGCGACTACAACCAGATCGTCAACGACGAGATGCTCGACTCCTGCACCAACTACGAGTGCTGCAAGGGCCTGTACTCCAGCTTTAACTCGGTCAACATGTTCGAGATTGCCCACTCGCTTCATCGCCAGTTTGGCGGCGACCCCTGGTGCATTTATCGCGGCAAGCATCTGCTGTCGTTTGTCGACAACCACGATGTGCCGCGCCTGGCAAGTATCCTCACCGACAAGTCGTGTCTGCGTCCCGCCTATGGCATGCTCTTTGGCATGCCGGGCATCCCGTGCGTCTACTATGGCAGCGAGTGGGGAATTGCCGGCGAAAAGGGTGGCCCCGATGGCGACTGGGCGCTGCGACCTGCGCTCAATGAGCCTGCGCCCAACGAGCTGACGGCGTTCATCACGCAGCTTGCGCACCTTCGCTCGGCCGACGACGCGGCTGCCCGTGCTCTCAACTACGGTGCCTATCGCAACGTGGTGATCCAGAACAAGCAGCTGCTGTTCGAGCGCGCCTGCGACGACGCGACGGTGCTCGTGGCGGTCAATGCCGTGAACGAGCCCTACACCTTTGGAGCCGGCGAACTCAACGGCTCCTTCGTCGACCTGCTTGCCGACGATGCGCCCACGGTCGAGCTGTCGGGCTCCCTTGAACTTGCGCCCTATGAGGTGCGCTATCTGCTGAGGGCATAGCTCGTGGCCGCGCCGGACGAGGGCTATCAACATATTGAGCATGGGTTTGAGCCCGTGTTTGACGAGCACTCGCGCGTTTTGGTGCTGGGGTCGTTTCCCTCGGTGCTCTCGCGCGCCAATGCCTTCTACTACGGCAATCCGCAGAACCGCTTTTGGCGCGTGATGGCCGCGTGCCTCGGTGTGCCCGTGCCGCCCAACGAGGGAGACTCTTTGGCGAGCGGCGAGCTCGCGACGCTCGATGCCTCGATTGCCGCCAAGCGGGTTATGCTGCTCAACGGCGGTGTGGCCCTGTGGGACGTGATCGAGAGCTGCGACATTAAGGGCTCGAGCGACG
>USKV01000082.1 GCA_900555355.1 uncultured Collinsella sp. | reverse complement strand
GGGTATGCGGCAAAAGTTAGGCCATAAGCAGGCCGGTCTCCGAGACGTTCTTGTACCAGTACGCGCTCGCCTTGGGATAGCGCTTCTGGGTCTCAAAGTCGATGTAGAACAGGCCATAGCGCTTGTTATAGCCGTTGGTCCAGGAGAACTGGTCCTGCAGCGACCACACGAAGTAACCGTCGACGTTCACGCCGCCGTCGATTGCCTTGAGGATCCATGCGAGATGCTGACGCATGTAGTCGATGCGAGGGGCGTCATCGATAAAGCCGTCCTCGAAGTCGTCCTTATAGCCCATGCCGTTCTCGGTGATGTAGATCTTCTTGTAGTTGGGGTAATCGTTCTTAATGCGGAGCAGCAGGTCGTAGAGGCCCTCGGGATAGATGATCCAGTCCCAATCGGTGGTGGGAACGCCTTCGCGCACGCATGACTCGCCCACGCCCTTGAGGAACCAGCGCGAGGAGCCCTTGTCGCCGGTGCCATTGTGGTTGATGTCGTTTTCGCCCTCGGCGGCACGCAGGAACTGGCACTTGTAGGTGTTGACGCCCAGGCAATCGTTGTAGGGGAGCGCGGCGGTCAGCGCGGCGATGTCCTCGTCGCGGACGTCGAGCTCGCCGCCGGCGATATGGGCAAGCTTGGTCGCAGCCTCCATGGTGTCGGCTGCATAGTGGCCACGGAAGGTGGCGTCGAGTACCCAGCGGTTGTTGATGGCGTCGGCCATGCGGGCGGCCTCGCAGTCGGCAGCGCTGTTGGGATCGAGGGGATACTTGGGCTCCAGGTTCTGGACAATGCCGATCTCACCCTCAAAGCCGCCCTCATGGAAGGCGACGACAGCCTTGGCGTGGGCCACCATCATGTTGTGCATGAGCTGGAAGGCCTTGTCCAGGCGATACTTCTCGCCGTGCGGCCAGTTGCCGACGATAAAGCTGCCCTCGGCGGTTGCGGGAATCTCGTTAAACGTGAACCAGTGCTTGACCTCGGTGAACTCGGCAAAGCAGAACTTGGCGTACTCGACAAAGGCGTCGATCGTCGTGCGCGTCAGGAAGCCCTCGCCGCCGTCCTGGTAAAAGGCCTCGGGCGTATCAAAGTGATCGAGCGTGACATAGGGGATAACGCCGGCTTTGTTGCAGGTGGCGAAAAGCTCATGATAGAAGGCGACACCCTCGTGGTTGATCTCGCCAGTGCCGTTGGGGAAGATGCGGCTCCAAGCGATGGAGACGCGGATACCGTTGATGCCGAAGCGCTGGCACAGGTCGATATCGACCGGGTACTTGTTGTAGAAATCGCTTGCGGGATCGGGGGAGAAGCGACCCTGAGCAGCCAGGAAATCGTCCCAGGGCACTTTGCCCTTGCCGTGCGTACAGGTCTCGCCCTCAACCTGGTAAGCAGCGGTGGCGCCGCCAAACACAAAGCCGTCGGGGAACTGCATGGGGTTGGTCATGAGTCATCCTTTCTGTGGGATTCGAATAGGGAGAGGTGCCCGAACTGGGGATCCGGGCACCAACAGAGGGAGGAACTAGTCGAGGTTCTCGCGGAGCCACTTGATGGCGCCAGCGGGGTCGCGGGTAAGGTCGATATATTCCTTGCCGCGCGGGGCGAGCAGCTTAATGCCCAGGCGATCGGTGTCGGCCTTCATGTCGTTGTAGTAGCTACGGACCTGCGGGGCGAGCACGATGACGTCGTACTGATCCATGATGGCAGTGTGTTGGCCATAAGCGCCTGCGGAGGAAGCAATATTCTCTCCGGTCTGTGCAGCACCTTCCTTGATGGCGTTGGCAAGCATGGCAGAGGTGCCGGCGCCGGCGCACAGGACGAGGACCTTCAGGCCATCGACGTCCTTCTTAGCGGATGCGTCGGCGGCGGGCTCGGGCTGATCGGCGACAGGCTTGCTGTCGGCGGCAGCGGCGGTCGGCTCGGCGGCAGTGGTGACAGCGGCGGTCTGCTCGACAGCGGGCGCAGAGGTGCTGGCGGCAATGGCAGCGGCACCGTTGGACTCGAGACCCAGCTCGGCGGCGCGCTCGGCCTCCTGGTCGCAGAGCAGCTTATCGTATGCCTTCAAGAACGGCAGGTAGATGATGGCGTCCAGCAAGATGATGATCGCGACAAATACCAGGGCAATAAGCTGGAAGTTCGTGGTGATGAAAATGCCGATGGGGGCGGGGGTGGCCCAAGGCACCACGAAGGAGAAGCCATTCATGCCCACGTTATCGATAAAGAACTTGGCAACACTCACGTTGACGCAGCCGGCGGCAACAAAGGGGATGAGCATGTAGGGGTTAAGGATCATCGGCGCGCCAAAGAGCAGCGGTTCGTTGACGGCGAAGGCAACAGGAACAATCGAGGCCTTACCGACGGCCTTGAGCTGCTTGGACTTCATAAAGAGAATCAGCAGAAGCGGCACGATGAACGTGGCGCCGGTGCCGCCGAATTCACCCACGAGCGACATGTTAAAGGTGAGGGAGTGGGCGGGGTGGCCACCGGCCAGCAGAACCTGCAGGTTTTCGGCCTGGTTGGCAAGACGGATGGGGTCGATGCCCGGCTGGACGATCGAGGGGCCGTGGACGCCGATGAACCAGAAGAACGCGGTGGCTGCCTGGATAAGGATAAGGCCAGGATAGGTTTCTGCAGCGGTGAAGAGCGGGGAGAGCAGTTTGATAAGCAGCTCGGAGAACGGAACGCCCATGAGGTTGCGCACGACGACATCGATGATGCCGCAGATGATGACGGCGCCGCCAAAGGGGATGATGTCGCGGAAGTTCTGAGCGATGGCGCCCGGGACCTCCTTAGGCAGCTTAATGGTCAGATCGCGCGAGACGCAGAACTTATAGACCCACACGGTAATGAACGCGGCGATATAGGCCGAGAACAGACCGCGCGTACCCATGCTGGTGCAATCGAAGACCGAAAGTTCGGAGCCGTTGAACTTGGTGGTGAACTGCGTGACTGCGAGCAGCAGCATGCTGCACTGGGCGGCCACCATGGTGGAACCGTCGTTGAGCACTTTGCCGGCGGGCATGCGACGGTTCATGGAAGCCGTGAAGTTCTTGGCAGTGGTGCCGGCAACCATGATGCCCATGACGCCCATGGTGAAGTTGTAGAGCTTGTTGCACCAGTCGATGAGCGGCTGGGGCAGCGTGACACCGACTACGCCGGGAAGGGTGGCAATGAGCAGAAAGATCGAAGAGGTGAGGACAATGGGCATGCACCCAAGGAATCCGTCCTTGATGGCCTGGAGGTATATGTTCCTCGAGATCTTCTCAAAGAACGGTTGATGCTTTTCGAGCATCTTTACGATGGCGTCCATAGAGCTCCTTTGCTACTTGATGAGCGATGCATGTGGATGGAACTGGTCGTCGATGGATGGTCAGGACTGCCCGGAAACCTTCCTGCTTAAGGAAGGCATTGCGAAATGACAACGTTGTCATTTCGTTAATGACAACGTAAGACATTTTTGAAAGAGCAACAAGGATATACGGGTGAGTGGTCGATATTGTCCGGTAAACGGTTGATTTGTCAGTCGGGCAGGTAGTGTATGCTAGAACGCAAAAAACAAGTGATAGAGAACCGAGTGGAGAAGCAGTGGCAACGATGGACAAGAAAAATGTCTCAATGAATGATGTGGCGATTGCCGCTGGTGTTTCTCTCAAGACGGTTTCGCGCGTGATTAACGAGCCCGATAGCGTGCGAGAGTCGACACGCGATAAGGTTCATTCGGCCATGGAGGCGCTCGGGTTTCGAGCCAACTTTGCCGCGCGTTCGCTCAAGTTGGGCCGTTACGGGTGCATCGGCGTCGTGCTGTTCCACTTGTCGGGCGGTGCCGTGGACATGATCGACGGTATCGCCGATGCCGCCGAAGAGCGAGGCTTTGCTCTTACGATGATCAAAAAGCGGGCGGGGGAGAAGATGACCCTTGCCGAAGCGGCGCGTAGGATGTCGCAGCTCCCCGTCGACGGCATGATTTTCAACCTGCGCCAGATGGTCGATGACTTTGATACCTTTGAGGCGCCGAAAGACCTCAAGACGGTGATTATCACACCGATGGAACATCCTACCTGCTCTACCGTCAGTGACGACCAAGAGGGCGGCGCGCGCATGGCGTGCGAGTACTTCTTGAACCACGGGCACAAGAACGTGTACTTCGTCTCTGGTAAGAAAGAGTCACTGTCGAGCCAGTGCCGTATGAAAGGTTGGCGAGCGGCACTCGAGGCACGTGGCATTGAGCCGCCCGAGCCTCTGCAAGGCGATTGGAATGCGGATAGTGGCTATGCCGCGGGCCTTGTGCTTGCCGATAAGCCCGATTGCACGGCGGTCCTCGCTGCTAACGACTGCATGGCAAACGGCGTGATGATGGCTCTACGTGACAAAGGGCTCAATGTGCCCGACGACGTGTCCGTGATCGGCTTCGACGACGAACTCTACAAGACGATTCCCAACTCGATTCTGACGTCAGTGAAGTTTCGCCACCGCGAGTTGGGTATCCGTGCGCTTAACGAGGTCGTCGCAGGTCTGGAAGCCCCGAGCTCCAGAAGTCGTACGCTCGTCTCGGGCGTGTTGGTCGAGCGTTCCAGCGTAAGGGATCTGCGGGCGTAGACGTGCTCGGCCTGCTCGTCTAAATCTGTAACAGGTGGGACCCGAAAACTCGACTAGGTGTTATAGATTGAGATTTTGTCTACCCAGCCATCATCTTTGTCTCGATCTGTAACAGTTAGGAGTGAAATGACCAGCCAGGTGTTACAGATCTAGATTGATTGGATTGACCCATCTGTTTGTCTCGATCTGTAACATCTAAGCGGTCAAAAGCGGTCTACATGTTACAGATTGAGATTTTTGGCTTGGCCTGTGCGTTCACCTCGATCTGTAACAGCTGGGACCCAAAAACTCGGCTAGATGTTACAGATTAAGATGAACAGGAGGACGGGTGCGGTCTAAACAAAATGGCCCGCGCATCACGCATCGATGCACGGGCCATTTTTTTTCTGCGAGCGGCAGGTGGCGTCAGCGTTTTATGCCTCGAGGTTTTCCTCGATCCAGGCGACGGCACCCTTGGGATCCTTAGTGAGGTCGATGTACTGTTTGCCCTTGGGCGACAGCAGCGTGATGCCCAGGCGGTCGGTGTCGGCCTTCATCTCGTTGTAATAGGTGCGAACCTGCGGAGCCAGGACGATGACGTTGTACTGGTCCATGATGGCGTAGTGGCTGCCGTAGGCACCGGCGTTGGCGGTAATGTCGATGCCCAGCTCGTCGGCGCCTTCCTTAAGCGCGTTGGCGAGCAGTGCAGAGGTGCCGGCGCCAGCGCACAGAACCAGAACCCTCAGATCCTTGCCCTTAAGGGCGGACGGAGCTGCGGAGGCCTCAGTGGCAGAAGCGGTCTCGACAACAGGAGCCTCAACGGCGGGGGCGGCAGCGGTCTTGACGGCCTTGGTCTCCTCGGCCTCTTCTTCGGCCAGGGTCTCGGCCTCCTGCTTGCACAGGACGTTGTCGTAGGCCTTGCAGAACGGGTAGTAGATTAAGAAGTCAACGACCAGCAGGACGACAACCAGGACCAGAGAGATCGGCTGGAAGTTGGTGTCGATGAAGGTGCCGATCGGTCCGGGGAGTGCCCACGGCATGGCATAGATAAAGCCGTTCATGCCCAAAAAGTCGATGAAGAACTTACCAATGAGGACGTTGGCCACGGGGGCAAACAGGAACGGGATCAGGAAGTACGGGTTGAGGATGATGGGCGCGGCGAACAGCAGCGGTTCGTTGACGGCGAACATCACGGGTACGACAGAGGCTTTGCCGACGGCCTTGAGCTGCTTGGAGCGCATAAAGAGCAGGAAGATGATCGGGACAATGAACGTGGCGCCGGTGCCGCCGAGTTCGCCGATGTAGTTACCGAAGTTCTCGGTCAGGGCGAGGGCGGGGTGACCGCCGGCCTGCAGCGTGGCGAGGTTGGTGGTGATGTTGCCAAACAGCGCGGCGTTGAGGGCAGGCTTAACGACCGAGGGGCCGTGGATGCCCATGAACCAGAACAGCGGGATCATGAACCAGATGAGGGCGAGGCCGGCGTAGGAATCGGCAGCGGCGAACAGCGGGCTCACCAGCGTGGAGATGACGTTGGCAAACGGGACGGCCAAGCAGGTGCGGCAGATAACGTCGATGACGGCGACAAACAGGATGGAGAAGCTGAAGGCGAAGATGTCGCGGAAGTTCTGGGCGATGGCGCCGGGGACTTCTTTGGGCAGCTTGATGGTGATGTCTCGCTTAATGCAGAAGGCATAGATGTTGACCGTGGCAAATGCGGCGACAAAGGAGCTCAGTAGGCCCTTGGTGCCCATGTTGTCGGTAAAGAACACCGAGACATCGGCGCCGTCGATCTTGGCACTCGTCTGGGTAACGGCCAAGATGAGCATAGCGCACATGGCGGCGACCATGGTGCTCGTGGCGTTGATGGCCTTGCCGGCAGGCATGCGGCGGTTCTTGGAGCCGGTCAGCGCGCTTGCGGTGGTGCCGGCGACCATGATGCCCACGACGCCCATCGTGAAGTTGTAAACCTTGTTGCAGAAGTTCACGACGTCGACGTTCCACCAGTCGGGCAGCGTAAAGCCGCCGACCGTGGCGACAACGCCCGGCAGGGTCGAAATAAGCAGGAAGACAGAAGAAGACAGGATGATGGGCATTGCTGCCAAAAGCCGTCTTTAATGGCCTGAA
>USKV01000081.1 GCA_900555355.1 uncultured Collinsella sp. | reverse complement strand
CAGCATGACGTTCTGCAGTACGGTCATATGTGCAAACAGGTTGAACTGTTGGAACACCATGCCCAGATGCGTACGTACCTTGTTGAGGTCGACGCCCTTGGCGCACACGTCCACGCCCTCAACGACGATCGAGCCGCTCGTGGGATGCTCCAGACGATTGATGCAGCGAAGCATCGTCGACTTGCCCGAGCCCGAAGGGCCCAGGACTACGACGACCTCGCCCTTGTGCACATCCAGATCGATATCGCGCAGGACCACGTTATCGCCAAAGGCCTTCTGGAGGTTCTTGATACTGACGACGACCTCGTTCGAGTTATTGGTTTCGCTCATGATAGGACCTCCTTACAGACCGGCGATGTGATCGGCAGGCGTCGCGACAACCTGTCCGGCGCTCTTGGCGGGACGCTTCTTCTTGGTCTCGGTCGTGCCCAAAAGCCTCGCCTCAAGACCGCTCACCAAGCGAGCGAGCGGCAGGGTGATGACCAGATAGAACAGGGCGGCAACCACATACGGCGTGATGGAGCCCGTCGTGGCCACGATGGTACGGGCGTTCATGACGATCTCGACCACACCCACGGCGGCAAGCAGCGACGTATCCTTGTAAAGCAAGATAAACTCGCTGGTCAGCGTAGGCAAAACATTGCGGAACGTCTGCGGAATCATAACGTAGAGCAGTGTCTGGAAGGCATTCATGCCCAGCGAGCGAGCAGCCTCGTTCTGGCCCTTGGGGATCGACTGAATACCGGCACGGAAAATCTCGCACAGGTACGCAGACGAGTTCATGGCCATGACGATAACGCCCAGCACATAGTCGTCAACCTTGACGCCGGCCAGCGGCAGGCCAAAGAACGCGATGTAGATCTGCAGGAACGCCGGCGTACCGCGGATGATATTCACATAGATGCCGGCAAGGCAACGAAGGATGCGCGACTTGGAAATGCGCATGAGCGATAGGGCGAAACCGAAGGGAATGGCCAGCGGAAACGCCACAAGCACGATCGAGAGCGACATAAGGAAGCCCTTAAAGACGATCGGCAGGCTTTGGACCAAAATGACCGGGTTCAAGAACAGGCGCAGGAACATATTGGAGTTCCAAGCCTCGACCCACGGCTGCTCCTTAAGATCGGCCAAGAAGTTATCGAAGGCCGTCACGCCCTTGATCTCCACCGACGGAATCTTGGAGATCTTCTTGGTCGAGCCATCGGCCAAAGTGTAGGTGCCGCTAAAGGCCTCATCGCCGCCCTCGACGGGGAAGGTCACGCCGTAAACCTCGACACGGAAAAAGCCGCCGGCAGGCGCCGTCTCGCCAAAATCAATCTTGAGCGTCTGGCCGTCAGCCTTGCACGTGGGCTTCATGGGCGTACGATCCATGAGGTCCTCGCCCGAGAGCATCGTCAATCGCGTGTCATCGGTACCAAACGTCGTGCCGTCGACAAACGTCAGCGAAAGACCGCTCAGCTCCTCATCGGCATCGGCATGGACCTCCCAGGTAATGCGCGTCTCGGTGCCGCCGACCACAGCGCTGCCCGAACCGGTGTTGGGTCGGGCGGTAATCTTTGCGGTCTCAAGCGCCTGGGCGGTCGTGGGCGCATATGCCCCCACACACACCAGCGCGAGCGCCACGGCCATGACGCAGACTAGCTTTTGGAGCAAGGCGGGCAGTGGAAAACGCTGCTCCGCGGCCCCTTTGTTCAGTCGAGACAAGGTGGCTCCTATCGTAGAAGTTGCCGGCAAAACGAGACGGAAATGCTCTCCGTCAAGAGAAGCGCAAAGGCCCTCTCCGCCAAAGCGGAAAGGGCCCGCGAGCAATCAAGTAGCTATTTTACTTGATGTTGTACTTAGCCATGAGGGCGTCGACGGTACCGTCGTCGGTCAGGTCCTTGATGGCCTGGTTGATGTCGTCCTTGAGCTTGGTGTTGCCCTGGTTGATGGCGATGGCGTACTCCTCGCCGGTGCTGATCTGCTTAATGGTCTGGCAGGTGTTGAACTGCTCGGCGGTCAGCTGGCTGGCAACGGAGCGGTTGGTGACTACGGCGTCGCCCTTATCGGACTGCAGGGCGCTGAAGCACTCGGTGGCGTCCTTGTAGGGGACAATCTTGGCCTTGGGGAAGTTCTCCTGAGCAAAGGCCTCGGCGGTCGAGCCAGACTGGACGATGATGGTAGCGTCAGCGTTGTTGAGCTTCTCGCTGTAGTTGTCGGCCGTGATGTCGGTGTTATCGACCTTGGTCACGATAGCCTGATCGTCCATGTAGTAGGAATCGGAGAAAGTGACTTCCTTCTCACGCTCGGGCGTGTCGGTGATAGCCGCGATTGAAACGTCATACTTGGCGCCCGAAGCGACGCCCGGAACCAGCGTGTCAAAGTCATTGTTGACGTACTCGACATCCAGGCCCAGCTTGTCGCCGATAGCCTTGATGAGCTCAAGGTCAAAGCCCTGATAATCGCCGTTGTCATCCTTGTACTCAAACGGAGCGTACTCGGCAGAGGTGCCGACGGTCAGCGTACCGTCCTTGACGAGCGCGTACTCCTTGGAGCCGTCGACCTTCTCGACCTTAGCGTCGTCAGAGCTGCTGGAACCGGCATTGGAACCAGAGGTGGCGTTGGACGAGCCGCAGCCCGTCAGTGCGAGGGCGAGTGCCATGGCGCCCGTGGCGGCAAATGCGCCAAGCTTCTTGAGCTTCATAATCAGTCTCCTTCCGATGACCCCGTTTGATTCAGAGGTCTGCAAAAACTGAGGGTTATTATGCACCCGCTTGGAAGAGTCTGCAATTAGAAAACTGATTGAAACAAACCCATAACGTGAATGGGGCGTCCCACTTTATGGCAGCCATTACTGCTGCAATAACCTTAACAGTTTGATTTCAGCCGCATAACCTGCAAGTTCGTTCGGTGTCTCCAAAATGAATGGCAATGCGCGCAAGCGGCCATTCGATACAATATTCTGCATAACCTGCATACCGCCACCAAATTCCTCGCTGCCAAGGTATCCCTTGCCGATGCACTCGTGACGATCTTTATGGGCGCCGCAGGGGTTCTTCGAATCGTTGACGTGTACGGCATGCAAGCGATCGATACCCACCACGCGGTCGAACTCGTCGAGCACGCCGTCCAGATCATGGATGATGTCGTAGCCGGCATCGCTCACATGGCAGGTGTCCAAACAAACGCCCAGCTTATCGGACAGCTCTGGGCACTTGGCGGCAACGCCCTCGATAATGCACGCCAGTTCTTCAAAGCTACGGCCCACCTCGGTGCCCTTGCCGGCCATGGTCTCGAGCAATACCGTCGTCTGCTGTCCCTCGAACATCACCTGGCACAGCGTATCAACAATCATCTGAATGCCGACGTCTGCCCCCTGTCCTACATGCGCACCGGGATGAAAATTGTAGTAGTTGCCGGGCAGTGCTTCCATGCGCTGCAGATCCTCGGCCATGGCCTCCAGGGCAAACTCGCGCGCTCGCTCCTTAGCGGAGCAGGGGTTATAGGTATACGGGGCATGAGCCACGAGCGGGCCAAAGTCGTTTTGTTCCATAAGCTCGCGCAGAGCCGCCACGTCATCCATGTCAAGGTCTTTTGCCTTGCCACCGCGTGGGTTGCGCGTAAAGAACGCAAAGGTATTGGCGCCAATGGACAACGCCGTCTCCCCCATTGCCCGATAGCCCTTCGTCGTCGAAAGATGACACCCGATCGTCAGCATCTCCAACTCCCCCTCATCAGTTGCGGTGAAATACGGTCTATTGGTGCCTTATTTTGGCGCAAACAGACCGTATTCCACCGCAAGTTATAAAAGGGGCATCAGAGATGTGGGCCGCCAGGCACCACGGGCGCCGGCGTCATGATCCCCTACGTGTCAGCGCCAAGTCCTAGAGGGCTAGACGGATTGCATCGATGATGTGCGCGCAGCGCTGCGTGGCGGCTAGGGACATGATGGGGCTTTCGAGTTTCCCCGCCTGAATGAGCTGCGTCGCATGCTGGATTTCGCCGTAGAAATCATCGACCTCAAACGGGGCATTTATTTCGAGCATTCGTCCGTCGGAGTACTTCACATGGGCGAGCTCGGGACGATGGAGGCGCTCGATTTCCAACGAGCCCCGCTCGCAGGCAATCGTTAAGCGGCTTTCATATGCTGCTTTGCCGTCGCACGCCATATGAATGGGTATACCGCCGACGCTCATATGGATCTCGTCGGCCCAATCGACGCGACCGCCCGATACGTCACGCCAGCGAACTTCACGGGACGAAACCTCGCACGCGCCCGCGAGCAAATCCTCAAACCAACCGACCGCATAGCAGCCCATGTCATATAGACAGCCGCCCTGCAACGGATCAAGCAGATAGCCCGAAGGAAACTCGCCGTAATCGAGCTTTTGCACGCTTTCAATCGAGACAATACGGCCAAGCTCACCCGACGCAAGCAAGTCCTTCACGCGAGTGTGCATCGGGCAAAACCGATTCTTCATCGCCTCCATAAACAGCACGCCGCGCTCACGAGAGGTGGAGGCAATCGAGAGAGCCTCTTCCTCACTCAAAACGGCCGGCTTTTCGCACAGCACGGCCTTTCCGGCGCGCAGCGCGCGACAGGCCCAACGCGTATGCATGCCATGCGGAAGAGCCAAGTAGATTGCGTCGACATCGGGGTCGGCAATCAGCGCGTCATAAGCCGCATTGCCGTTATCGTCGACCGAGGCATGGCCATGCGCAGCATCGATCGAAAACGCTCGGGAAAATTCCTCGACATGTGCAGGAGTGCGGCCGGCCGCAGCCACCAGCCGTGCCCCGTCCACCTCCTTGAGCGACGATGCAAATCGATGCGAAATGTGCCCGGCGCCCAAAACGCCCCAACGAACCTCACACGAATCATCACATGAATCCCGATGGCCCACGACAGCCCCCTTCAGTTGCGGTGGAATAGTTCCTGTTTGGCCCCTATTCTGCCGCAAACAGGGACTATTCCACCGCAAGTTATAAAAGGGGCATCAGAGGCGCGTTTTGCAAAAGGCTTTAAGCGCGGCCGTTACGGGCCCAGGCTGGAAACGTCGGCGCACATCGTCGAGACGCTCGGGAATATCGATGTGCTGTGGGCAGTGACGCGCGCATTTGCCTCACTTGACGCAATTGCTCACCAGCTTGGGCTCGCTCGTGCGCACCGCACTCGCCGTAAAGTATTGCGACAGCCCCGTAAACCAGCTGTGCGCATAGCTCGCGTTGTAGGCGGCAAAGCAGCCGGGAATGTTGATACCCTTGGGGCATGGCATGCAGTAGCCGCATCCCGTGCAGGGCACACGGTTCGATTTCTCAAACTCCATCAACACGCGCGCAATCGTGTCGAGCTGGTTGGCAGTCATCGAATTCGGCAACGCGAGGTCTGCCAGTGACGAATTCTCGTCCACCTGCGCGGTATCGGTCATACCCGAAAGCAGCATCGTCACCTGAGGATGATTCCACACCCACGAGAGCCCCCAAGCGGCAGGCGTATGCAAATGCCGATCGCATGCACCATCGAGAACAGCGCGCGCCCGCGGAGGCAATTTGCCTGCCAAGCGTCCGCCCAAAAGCGGCTCCATCACAAACACCGCGAGCCCGCGCTCGGCGGCCGCCATGAGTCCCGCCGTTCCCGCTTGGTAGCGCTCTCCAGCGTAGTTGTACTGGATCTGGCAAAAGTCCCAGTCATACGCGTCAAGCATCGTGAGAAAGTCCGCCGCACTGCCGTGGTACGAAAAACCTATCTGGCGAATACGCCCCGCAGCCTTTTGGTGCGCAATCCAGTCCTCGATACCCAACGCTGCCACGCGCTCCCACTGCACGGGCGAGGTGATGTTGTGCATGAGGTAATAGTCGATATGGTCAGTCCGCAAACGGTGCAGCTGCTCGTCAAAAAAGCGGTCGAAATCCTCCGCACATTTGCACGAAGCGTGCGGCAACTTGGTCGCGAGCAAAATCTGGTCGCGCAGACCCAGGCGCTCAAGCGAAGCTCCCACACAAGCTTCGTTACCGGGGTAGAGATAGGCCGTGTCCAGATAGGTTATCCCTTGCTCCACCGCACGGGAAATGATGGCATCGGCTGTCTTCGCATCCGGACGTCCCGGCGCACCGGGAAACCTCATGCAGCCCAGACCCAGCGCCGAGATACGGTTGCCGCTTTTGGGGTCAACGCGATATTGCACTGCCTTTCCTCTCCCCTCGAAGCCCTAATGAGGCGAAACACAATGGTCACGTCATCGAAACACATTGGAATCGCAATCGAGAACGTATCGTAACGTAGCAGAAATCGAGCCGTCACGGCACCGCTTTAACATCAGCAAAAAGCCCGATGAAAGGAGCCGGGCATGACCACGCGCGAGGACGCCTACCCCTACCCCGGCGAGCAATACATCCTCTCGGTCGACCGCTATCAGATCGAGGTCATGGACCATCTGGACGAGCTTCCCGCCACGGGTGCCGTCATCTTCTGCACCTTCCCCAAGGTCCGCGATGGCGTCGGATACCCCGCCCGCGTCTTTGCGGTCTGCCCTGCAGCGTAGCGTCCAGGTAAACGTTTCTTTTTTATAACAGCCGCCCCGCGCACCCACCAATCACCCTGGCAGCATACAATCCATCAGGCGCCCCTTACGCGGGCGCCTTTTATATGGGGAGATGATTCACGTGCAGATCAACAAGGTCGCCTTTATCGGCAAGGGCGGCGTCGGCCTGCTCTACGGCA
>USKV01000080.1 GCA_900555355.1 uncultured Collinsella sp. | reverse complement strand
TTTTGAGTGCTCAGGGTGGGACGTGTTTTCCATAGGCGGGCTCGCTCGGCTCAATCCTCGAGCTGTGCCCATTCGTGCGGATCGTAGACCTTTACGTGCTTGTTGGGCTTGCCGCTCCAGTACTCCTCGTCCATAAAGGGCAGATATGCCTGAACACCGGGGCAGATAAAGGGAATCCGCTGCTGTTGCAGTCGCTCGCGCTGTCGCTGCTCCAGGTGCGCCTCGGATATGACAGTCGGCATACCGGACAGCTCGACGAGGCTTGCCTGGATTCGCTTAAGGTCGGGGAGTCCCGCGTGCCATGACATCCGCATGATCAAAAAGGATGCACGGCGGTATTTTGCCTGCATCACCGTGATGGCGGGGCGCAGAGTGGGATGGATTTTGTCCCGTTCGGGCCAAAGGTCAGCAGTGATCTCGAGGCCCAGGGTCTCCCATAGGTAATCAAGCTCTTCGTCCATGGCGCCTCGATATCCGTGCAATGATGACGGTTCGATTGTGCCATCAGCCGTGAGTGCTGCATTGTTGTAATCTACCAGCGGTAGGTGCGGGATGTTTTACGGGCTTTGGCGCCGTACGTGTCGCTGGCGCTTCACAGGTCCTTCACGTGTTGGCCGTATTTGACTGAATTTCAAAAAAGTCAAAATTGGGGCTTGCGTCACGGCCGGACTTCCCGTATATTTCTTTCTTGCGCAAAGGCACAGCCGAGCGCAGCGATGCAGTCATTGGGATGTCGTCTAATGGCAGGACAGCGGATTCTGGTTCCGTCAATGGGGGTTCGACTCCCTCCATCCCAGCCATTGCATTTGCTACATATGGCCCGTTCGTCTAGCGGTTTAGGACGCCGCCCTCTCAAGGCGGAGATCACCAGTTCGAATCTGGTACGGGCTACCAAAATTGAACGCCCGGGCCTCGTAAGAGACCCGGGTTTTGTGTATCGACCGTATATACGGCGTCTGCCGTGTTTCGCTCAGATCGAGGAGTAGCCATGGATCTGCCCATCAGCTTGCAAGACATCACGTATGCCGAGAACTATCTGGCGCAGGGCGACCTGGCTACGGCGACGCCGCTGTTGGAGCGTCTGGTGGAGCTCGCCGAGGAGTATATCGACGCCGAGTGCAAGACGGAGGAGAAGCGCCAATACTTTAGCTTCGATAGCAAGTTTGAGCGCTTGGCCTATCGCCGCGTGGAGAAGGATCCGCGCGAGCTCGTGCAGGTCGAGGTTCCGTTTGACCGCCTGTACTCTGACATGGCGTTTGCCTACATTCGCCAGCAGGATTATGTGAGCGCTCGTAATGCCCTGATGCAGGCTGTGCGTTGGGACCCCATGAACTGCAACTATCGCTTGGACTTGGCCGAGCTGTTCCGCGCGCTCGAGGACAAGCAGGAGTGGGCATCGCTCTCGTTCTCGGTGCTGGAGCGCGCGAGCGACGGTAAGTGCGCCGCACGCGCCTACACCAACTTGGGTCAGTACTTCTTGGAGCCCGAGACCGAGAACATTTCGGCTGCCGTGGGCTGCGCGCGTCTGGCGCTGCGCCTGGCGCCCAATGATGCGCATACGGCGCGCCTGCTCAACAAGATCCATACCACCTATCCGGATGCCGCGGACGAGAGTGACGACCATGTGATGGGTGAGCTCGCCCTGCAGGGCGTGCCGACCTCGCCTTCGGCCGAGATTGCCATCTGCCTGATTATGTGCGCGACCGATGCTGCAAGCGACGGCGACAAGCAGGAGGCGACGCGTCTGACGGTGCGTGCTCGCGACTTGGTGGGCGAGGAGGCCTGCGCGGCGATTATCAAACTGGTGCGCGAGAGCGACGCCGAGCTCAATGCTGAGCGCAAGGCAAAGCGCGACGCCGCGGGCTCAAACGCCGATGGCGCCAAGGAGGCCGGCGATGCCCAGTAAGCGCGAGCGCAAGCTCATTTCCAAGAATCGCTCGGCACATCACGAGTACTTTATCGATGAGACCTTTGAGTGCGGCATTGAGCTGAGTGGCACCGAGGTCAAGTCGATTCGCGAGCGCGCGTGCCAGATCACCGACACCTTTGCACTGATTCGTGGCGGCGAGTGCTGGCTCGTGGGCCTGCATATTCACCCTTATAGCCATGGTGGCGTGTGGAATCGCGATCCCGACCGTCGGCGCCGTCTGCTGCTGCACCGCAAGGAAATTGATTTTCTTGACGGTAAGCTGCGTAATCGCGGCTATGCACTGGTGCCGTTGGAGCTCTACTTTAATACCGACGGCCGCGTAAAGCTGCTGCTGGGCCTAGGCCGCGGCAAGAAGCTTTACGACAAGCGCGAGGATATGGCCAAGCGCGATGTCCAGCGCGAGATCGACCGCGCCCTCAAGGAGCGCAATCGCTAGGCGTTCTGTATAAGTTGCGGTGGAATACGGACTGTTTTGCCTGTTTGAGGGGCTATTCAGTCCTTATTTCACCGCAACTGCGGGCGTCTCATCTTGCTTATACTGTTCTGACACATATGTTTCAAAGGTGGCGTCCGTTATGGGTGCTGCCTTTTTTGTGGG
Organism: uncultured Collinsella sp.; assembly: GCA_900555355.1. Classification (GTDB taxonomy): domain Bacteria; phylum Actinomycetota; class Coriobacteriia; order Coriobacteriales; family Coriobacteriaceae; genus Collinsella. Next base: position 4,285 of record USKV01000080.1, on the reverse strand, counting down.
TACATACATCCATGAGGTTCCAACCCGAGCTAGGGGAGTGATCGTTATGGACAAAACTGCGTTCTTTACCATGCCGAGCGGCCTGTACGTGGTGAGCGCCGCGGCAGACGGGCTGCGTGCCGGCTGCGTTATCAACACAGCGGTGCAGGTGACGTCCATGCCGCCGCGCATTTCGGTTGCAGTGAACAAGGACAACGTCACCTCGGGCGTCATCGCTTCGGCCAAAGCGTTCGCGCTGACCGTGATCGATCAGACCGCCGATATGCTCTACATCGGTAACTTTGGGTTCCGCACCAGCAGCGATTATGACAAGTTCGCCAAATACGAGACCCGCGAGACGGCTCTGGGCATGCCCTATGTGCCCGAGCACGCGGCGGCCCTGTTTAGCTGCCATTTGATCGACACTGTGGATGTTGGCACGCATCTGCTGTTTATCGGCGAGGTCGAGGATGCCGAGCGCTTGAGTGACGAGACGCCGCTCACCTACGATTACTACCATAAGGTCCTGAAGGGCAAGACGCCTCCGAAGGCGTCCTCGTATCAAGGCTAGAAATGTTCTAAAAATACTTGCATTATATTATTGAGAATCTATACTGATAAATGAAGTACATCACCAGTCGCGTTCGAGAGGAGAACATCATGGCTGAGGAGAAGAAGACGTATAAGTTCGTTTGCATCGTTTGTGGCTACGAGGTTGAGGTCGACACGCCCGAGCTGCCCGAGGATTACGTGTGCCCGGTGTGCGGCGTCGGTCCCGATCAGTTTGAGCTCGTCGAGGAGTAGCTCGTAGACACACGACTTGCAGCAATACATAGCTCTGTCCAAGGGCCCCGGTCGGTCATCCCGGCCGGGGCCCTTTTTCCTCCCTCCCCAAGGGATCACGGCTGCTGTTAGCCGATTCTGTCTGTTGTGAGCCCGGCCGACCGTTTGTCTCAATCTGTAACATGTGGCGGCTTAAAACGGGTCTATCTGTTACAGATTGAGACAAAAGGTTGGAGCTGAAGAAATGTCTCGATCTGTAACATCTAGAAGCGGAAATTGGGTCCACTTGTTACAGATTGAGACAAACGGAGCTGTCCCTCGGAATGATCTCGATCTGTAACATCTAGGCATCAAAAGCGGGGCTAGATGTTACAGATCGAGACGTTTGCCTGGGTAGGTGCCCCGTCCGATCACATCCCCGTTAGCAGCACGATGTCGAGAGCCGTCACGATGGCGCCGATCCCTACGAGCAGCGCGTTGAGCGGGCGCGAGTTGGCGTATTTGCCCATGACGCGGGGCGAACTGGTGAGCCGTATGAGCACAAAGACCGTAATCGGCAGTTGAAGCGACAGCAGTGCCTGACTCCAGATGAGACCTTCAAAAGGATTTGGGACGACCAGGCATGCCGTCACTGCGCCGACGAAACAGGCCGCCACCCCGATTGAGGAATGTCGGTCGTGGATGTCGTATTCCTCGTCGAACATGCCCGCGGTGATGGTGCCCGCCGCCATGCCCGCCGTCACGCTACTCGAGAGGCCCGCAAACAGCAGCGCCACGGCAAAGATGGTCGAGCTTGCCGGGCCCAGAATGGGGGAGAGCGTGGCCGCTGCGACGGCGAGGTCGTCTACGACCATGCCGTGCGCAAAGAAGGTCGTTGCGGCCAGGATGACCATGGCCGAGTTGATTGCCCAGCCCACGCCCATCGAAAAGAGCGTGTCGAAGAGCTCGTAGCGCAGACGTTCTTCGATAACCTGCTCGCCTTGGCCTTCGAAGTGCATGGATTGGATGACCTCGGAGTGCAGGAAGAGGTTATGTGGCATAACGACCGCGCCTAGGACACTTACGATAATCGCGGCAGAGCCAGTGGGCATACTGGGCGTGATCCAGCTTGCGGTGGCCTGCGGCCAGTCGACCTTGACCAGCGCAAGCTCGGCCAAAAACGAGAGTCCTACCACGCCTACGAAGGCGATGATCCATCGCTCGGCGCGCTTGTAGGAACTCGTCATGAGCATCGCCATCGATACTGCCGCCACGATGACGCAGCCCGCGCGCACGGGCAGCCCAAAGAGCATTTGAAGGGCAATCGCGCCACCCAGGACTTCGGCCATGGCGGTGGCGACAGTCGCGAGATAGGCACTGGCGAGTACCGTGCGTCCAACGAAACGGGGGAGGTAACGTGTCGTGGCCTCGGCAAGGCAGGCGCCCGTGGCGATGCCCAGGTGTGCCGCGTTGTGCTGCAGCACAATGAGCATAATCGTGGACAGCGTGACGATCCACAGCAGCGCGTAGCCAAACTGCGAGCCCGCGGCCATATTGGAGGCCCAGTTGCCCGGGTCGATAAAGCCGACGGTAACGAGCAATCCGGGGCCGATATGCCGCGCAATGTCTAGGCCTCTGTGACCACCGGTGCGTCGAGAGCCAAAGTGTTGTTTGAGATGGTTAAGCATGGTGCGCTCCTGCGTGCCGTTTGCTTGACGCCGCAAAGGATACCCGTTTTAAGCTTAAAAGTTAACCAGGACTAACAAAATTGTTGTATTTGAATAGGATGGTGAAAGGGGGCTGCCGAAATGTCTTGATCTGTAACAACTAGGGATGGAAATTGAGCCTAGGTGTTACAGATCGAGACAGGAAGAAATGGCCCTATGGAATGTCTCGATCTGTAACAGCTGACCGCCAAAACCGGCCCTTCGTGTTACAGACTGAGACATTCGGAGCCGTCTCTCAAAAACATCTCGATCTGTAACAGTAAGTCGTCGAAATTGGGCTCTCCTGTTACAGATTGAGATGTTTGAAGCGGTGAGCTTACGGGCCGAACCTGAGGTCCTTGCTGTCGCCCTTGAGCTCGGCGGCACCCACTCGCAGGGCGCGCGTTACGCGATTGTTTCGAAACGGGTGGGAAACACAACGGGCCGGCGATGTCCCTAGTATGCCTATTCAACTGACTGTCAAAATATCTAGGGGAGGATCGCGATGCAGGCAGATTCCGCTCAGCAGCAGGGCCTTTATCGCCCCGAATTCGACCACGATGCATGTGGCATCGGCGCACTTGCCGATATCAACGGCGAGCGCCATCACCAGATTCTGGACGATGCGCTGTCCATTCTGGTCAACTTGGAGCACCGCGGTGGCACGGGACTCGAGAAGAACACCGGCGACGGCGCTGGCATCCTGTTCCAGGTTCCGCATCACTTTTTCCGTAAAGAGGCTCAAAAGTGCGGCCAGATTCTGCCGGCAGAGGGCGACTATGGCGTGGCCATGCTGTTCTTTCCGCAGGACGGCAAGGGCGTAGAGGATGCCCGTCGCGTGTTTGAGGAGGGCTGCGCCGAAGCCGGCGTTCCGCTGCTCTTTTGGCGTGAGGTGCCGGTCGACCCGCACGATCTGGGTGAGACGGCCCGCGCCTGCATGCCTACTATCCTGCAGGCCTTCCTGGGCCGTCCGGACGACACGCCGGCAGGTGACGCCTTCGAGCGCCGCCTGTACGTGTGTCGCCGCACCATCGAAAAGAAGGCCGACGCCGAGTTTGCCCTGCGTGACAAGATCTTCTACGTGTGCTCCATGAGCTCGCGCACTATCGTGTACAAGGGCATGCTCGTCGCCACGCAGATGCGTCGCTTCTTCATCGATCTCAACGATGCCGCCGTCAAGACGGCCGTGGCGCTCGTCCACTCACGCTACTCCACCAACACCACGCCCAGCTGGGAGCGCGCGCACCCCAACCGCTTTATCATCCACAACGGCGAGATCAACACCCTCAAGGGCAACGTCAACTGGATTCGCGCCCGCGAACCCAACCTGTACAGCCCCGTGTTGCAGCACGATCTTGAGCGTGTGATGCCCATCATCAACCGCGAGGGTTCCGACTCCGCGATTCTGGACAATGTGCTTGAGTTTTTAGTCATGAACGGTCGTCCGCTCACGCGTGCCGCGTCCATGTTGCTGCCCGAGCCGTGGGACCACAACGACAGCCTGAGTGAGGAGCGCCGCGCCTACGACGCTTACCAGTCCATGCTCATGGAGCCGTGGGATGGCCCGGCGGCCATCGCCTTTACCGACGGCCGTACCCTGGGTGCCGCTCTCGACCGTAACGGCCTGCGCCCGGCTCGCTACTACGTGACGCGCGACGGCCGCTTTATGCTGGCGAGCGAGGTGGGCACCATCGAGGTACGCCCCGAGAATATCCTGACGAGCGGCTGTCTGGGACCGGGCCAGATGCTCGAGGTCGATTTTGCCCGCGGTCGCGTGATCTACAACGATGAGCTGCGCGCCCGTTACGCCAAGGAAAAGCCCTACCGCGACTGGATTG
>USKV01000079.1 GCA_900555355.1 uncultured Collinsella sp. | reverse complement strand
CCGATGTTGAGCTGACGCAGGGCGAGGAGCTTTCCGTTGCTATCGAGGCTGCCGAGGGCTAGTGCTGCGACCGTTGCTGGAACTACCGCACCACCGTCGGCGAGTACAACGGCCACGCGCATATCTGCAAGAGGTGTGCGGAAGCCCTTTAAGGCACGGTAACTCGGCTTTTTAGTTATAGGGAGTATTTTGGCGCCTTCGGCCCATTTGCTCCGTTGAATAATAGCGGCATTCTGTTTTTCGGAATGCCGCTTTCGTTTTTAGCTGGTTATTTCGCTTGTGTTGGTGGATATGTCGTGCGCTCTGCGTGTGGCAATATAAGATGGTTAATTGCGTTAAACGGAATTTGAGTTCTTAGGGTAGGGGATTTCTTTGGGTCGTGGTGCGGATATGACGCCGCCTTTGCGTTGGCGGTTGGGTGTTGCTGGCGGGGTGGCGTTCGTTGTGCTGCTTGTTGACCAGCTGACCAAGATTGCGGTTCGTGCCGTGGGCGACGCTTTGCATGTGACCGTTATCCCCGGTGTCATCGACTTCATGTTTGTTCGCAATATCGGTGCTGCCTTTAGCATGGGCGAGGGGCATGGCATCGCGTTTGCCGTGCTGGCGTTGGCAGTCATTATCGCTATTGCCGTGTACCTCGTTCGTGCACCCCAGCTCGCCCATCTTGAGGTTGTGGGCATGGCCATGGTTGCGGGCGGCGCCGTCGGCAACGCTATCGATCGCCTGACCATGGGCTTCGTGACCGATTTTATAGCCACCACGTTCATCGACTTTCCCGTCTTTAACGTAGCCGATATCGGCATTACGGTCGGCGTCGTGCTGGCGCTCATCGGTTACATGTTCTTGAGCCCCGCCGCTCGCGATGTCGATGCGACCGCCGAACTCAACGCTCGTGATGAGGCTCGCGCCAAACGCAAAGCCAAGCAGCGTGGGGAGCGTGCCCGCAAGATTCGCGAAAGGAATGAGCGCTAATGGCCGACATCCATATTCTTGTTGCCGACGATTCCACTGGTCAGCGTCTCGACGCCTATCTGGGCGCCAACGATAGCTGTCCCACGCGCTCTGCCTGCGCGCATCTGATCGAGGGCGGTGCCGTTGCCGTCAACGGCGAGACCTGCCTATCAAAAAAGTATACCGTGCGCTCCGGTGATCGCATCTCGGTCGACCTGCCCGAGCCGCACGATCCCACTGATGTGATTCCCGAGGCCATTCCCCTCGATATCCGCTATGAGGACGACTACCTCATCGTGCTCTCCAAGCAGCGCGGCCTGGTGTGCCATCCTGCCCACGGCCACGAGAGCGGCACGCTTGCGAACGCCCTGGTCTACCACTGCGGTATCGATCATCTGGGTACCGTGCAGGGTGAGGACCGCCCCGGTATCGTGCATCGCCTGGATCGCGATACCTCGGGCCTTATGCTCGCGGCAAAAGACGACGACACCCAACGCGCGCTTCAAAATCTTATCCGCACGCGTACGCTCGACCGTCGTTATATCACACTTGTTCACGGGCACATCGCCATGGACGAGGGCACTATCAACACTGGTATTGCCCGATCGACGCGCGACCGTGTCAAGATGGCGGTTTCGGACGATCCTTTCGCGCGCCAGGCCATTACGACCTTTAAGGTCCTCGAGCGCTTCGATTCCACGCGATTTGACGACGGCTATACGCTCGTCGAGTGCCACTTGTTTACGGGCCGCACGCATCAGATTCGCGTGCACATGCGCCATATCAACCACGCCTGCGTGGGCGATCCGCTCTACGGCAAGTGCGATGCACGCGCCGATCAGGGCCTGACCAGGCAGTTCCTCCATTCCTGGCGTGTGGCGTTCGACCATCCCGTGACGGGAGAGCGCATTGAGTGCCGTGATGAGCTGCCGTGGGACCTTGCCGCGGTTCTGGATGACCTGGCCCCGCGTTCGCTCGGCCGCACTGCCGCTGGTGACGAAATCGTCCCGCAGCTCGGTCTGCTCGAAGCCTAGCCAGTATTAGGTGGTTTCTTGAACTCGGTAAGCCTGCGGTAAGATATACGATTGTTTACGTAACGCGTTCCTGGGAGCCTGCATGCTCGCCTTTTTACAAACCAACACACCCATCGTGATTTTCAACCAGATTGTCGTCACGCTGCTCACGGTCTGCTTTCTGTACCAGGTGGTCTTCTTTGTCATCGGCGCTCTTCGTGGCGAGGTCGCGCCTCCCAAGGCCAAAAAACTCCACCGCTATGCCTTCTTTATCGCGGCGCATAACGAGGAGGCTGTGATCGCCAACCTCGTTCGCTCCATCAAGGACCAGGATTATCCGTCCGAGCTTATCGAGGTCTTTGTGGTCGCCGACGCCTGCACCGACAACACGGCGCAGCTCGCGCGCGAGGCGGGCGCTGTCGTTTATGAGCGCAATGACCTTGCCCGCAAGGGCAAGAGCTGGGTCATGGACTTTGGCTTCGACCGCATCCTTAACGAGTATCCCGATACGTTTGAAGGCTACTTTATCTTCGATGCCGACAACGTTATCTCCCGCGATTACGTCTCCAAGATGAATGATGCTTTTGACCAGGGCTTCCATGTGGTCACGAGCTATCGCAACTCCAAGAACTTCGGCAGCTCGTGGATCTCGGCGGCTAATGCTACGTGGTATCTGCGAGAGGCGCGCTTTCTCAACAACGCGCGTAATATCTGCAAGACGTCCTGCGCTGTCTCGGGTTCGGGTTACCTTATCTCGGCGAGCGTGATCGAGGGCATGCACGGTTGGCAGTTCCATACGCTGACCGAGGATATTCAGTTCACCACGTTCTGCGCCATTCACGGCATCCGCATCGGTTATGCGCCGGCGGAGTTCTTTGACGAGCAGCCGGTGACGTTTAAGGCGTCCTGGAAACAGCGTATGCGTTGGACCAAGGGCTTCTACCAGGTGTTCTTTACCTACGGTAAGCATCTTGTCAAATCGACCTTCCGCTATCATCGCTTTGCCGCCTACGACATGTTTATGACGATCGCCCCGGGTATGCTGCTATCGCTGATCTCGATGCTCGCCAATGCCACGTTTCTCGTCGTGGGCGGTCTTTCGCACGGATTCCTGGCTACCGAAGTCGAGATGCAGGCGTGCGCCGCTTCACTCATTATGACCTTCGCCATGATGTATCAGACCTTCTTTATCCTGGCGCTGCTTACGACCATCTTTGAGTACAAGCACATTCACTGTGCGCAAAAGTGGCGTCTGGTGACCAACCTGTTTACCTTCCCGATCTTTATGTTCAGCTATATCCCCATCACGGTGGCTGCTCTGTTCCTGAAGGTCGACTGGGTGCCGACGCAGCACGCCGTAAGCGTTACCCTCGACGAGGTCATGCAAGGCGCCAAATAACCACCACCAAAACCACCGCAAAGGGGACAGGCACCTTTGTGGTGGTTTTTGCGTTTGAGTAGCTGTCCATGGGGGTGCACGATGTCCTACATCCCATTTTGGATTTGCATCTTTGCCGGTGCGGTGGTTGATGCCCGTGAGCGGCGGTTTCCGAATGCGCTTGCCGGTGCGTGTGCGGTGGCGGCGTTAGCAGGCGTTTGGCTCGACAAGGGCGTTACCACGGCGCTTGACCACGCCGGTCTTGCGGTCATCGTCTACCTTGCCCTTGTGCTCACTGAGTCGCTCTGGCGGCGCCTTCGCCACGCTCCCGGCATTGGCATGGGGGACGTCAAGGCGCTCTTCGCGCTTTGCACGCTCGACCCTATGGGCGGCATCGTGGCATTTGCCATCGCGCTCCTGGTCCTTGCCCTCTCCTGCCTCTTCACAAAATCGCGCTCCCTGCCATTGCTCCCGTTTTTGGTGCCGATTTTTGCCATAATCGAGGTCGTGGGCTGCACATTGTAACCGATTGCGCATCCTTCTTAAGGAGCATGCCATGGCAATCAATCAACAGACAGCCGCCATCAAGGCGCATATGGATCGCATTCCCGCGGTGTTGTCGCCCGAGCTGGTCAAGCGTATCGCTGCCGATCGCGCCTCAGGTGTTGTTAATCCCTATCGATGCGGTGACGACCAGGTCATCCGACGTGTCGATCGGGCTGCAGACGAGGGCACGCTCATGCGTCCGGCCTTTATGCGCGATACCGAAAAGATTCTGCATTTGCCCGCATACACCCGTTATGCAGGCAAAACGCAGGTCTTCAGTTTTCGCAGCAACGACGACCTGTCGCGTCGCGGCCTGCACGTGCAGCTTGTCTCGCGCATCGCTCGCGATATCGGACGTGCCCTGGGGCTCAACTGCGATTTGATCGAGGCGATTGCCTTGGGCCACGACTTGGGCCACACGCCCTTTGGCCATGCCGGCGAGCGATTCCTCAACGATATCTATCACGATCGTACGGGCCGCTACTTTTTCCATAACGTGCAGTCGGTCCGCGTGCTCGATGCACTGTACGGCCGCAACGTGTCGCTCCAGACGCTCGACGGCGTCTTGTGCCATAACGGTGAGTACGAGCAACGTGTGTTTGAGCTGTCGGACATGTGCTCCTTTGACCAGTTCGATCAGACGGTTGAGGATTGCATTGCCACGGGTTATAGCGCAATCGAGCACCTGCGCCCTATGACGCTCGAGGGCTGCGTGGTTCGCATCTCGGATATCCTTGCCTACGTGGGGCGCGATCGCCAAGACGCCATTGCGGCGGGCCTGCTGTCACCCGACGCCTTTGACGATGACCTGGGCGGAGCATACAACAGTTGGATCCTTACGCATGCTTCCATCGATATCGTTGAGCATAGCTATGGCAAACCGCGTATCGAGATGAGCGAGGACCTGTTTGAGGAGATCCGCCGGGCCAAGCGTGAGAACTACGAGAAGATCTACAGCAAGGGCGGTATCGAAGGTGACTCCGAAGTGGAGCTGCGCGAGGCTTTCGAAAAGCTCTACGACCGTTGCCTGCAGGATATAAACGAAGGCGACGAGTCTTCGTATATCTTTAAGCACCACATTTCTCGCATTGAGCGTCAGCTTTCCTACTACGATCGCGCCTATGCCTGGCAGGACGATAAGGACCAGGCGGTCGTGGATTATATTGCGAGCATGACGGACGGTTATTTCTGTGAACTTACGAGCAAGCTGTTCCCGGGATTGAAGTTTCCGCATCGTACCTATATTAACGAACGGTAGTTCGTATATTTTCGGTATACTGTTAGCAGATGACGACTTTGATTGATGCACGGGATGGCTATGGACGACCTTTTTTCTGCTTCGACGCGCGAGCGATCCTTTCAGAATGCGCCGCTTGCGGTGCGCATGCGACCCAATTCGCTCGACGAGTATGTGGGCCAGCAAAAGGCCGTCGGTAAGGGTTCATGGTTGCGTGCTGCGATTGAGCACGACGTGCTGTCGAGTGTGATTCTGTACGGGCCGGCCGGTACGGGCAAGACGACACTGGCCCACATTATCGCCAACCATACTAAGAGCGAGTTTGTCGAGGTCAGCGCCGTGACGGGTACCGTGAAGGATCTGCGTCGCGTGATTGACGAGGCCAAGACGCGCCTGAATACCTACGACCGCCGCACCATTCTTTTCATCGATGAGATTCACCGCTTCTCCAAGTCGCAGCAGGATGCCCTGCTGCATGCAGTTGAGAACCGTACCGTCATAATGATTGGCGCCACGACGGAGAACCCGTACTTCGAGGTCAACTCGGCGTTGCTCTCGCGTGGTCGCGTGGTGGAGCTCGAGCACTTAAAGGACGAGGATATCGCGACGCTCATCGAGCGTGCGCTCGAGGCGCCGCAGGGTCTGAGCGGTAAGTTCTCTGCCGATGAGGATACGGTCAAGACCATCTGCGCGCTGGCCGCCGGCGACGCTCGCTCGGCGCTCACGACGCTTGAGCTTGCGAGCGAGATCGCCGTCACGCGTCCCGATACGGACGGGACGCCAGCGCCGGCGGCGGGGGAGCGCTACCCCATCACTGTTGACGACGTGAAGATTGCCAACCCGCGCCGTGGCTTTACGTATGACAAAAACGGCGACATGCACTACGACATTATCAGTGCGTTTATTAAGTCTATGCGCGGTAGTGACCCCGATGCCACGATCTATTGGCTTGCACGCATGATTGATGCGGGAGAGGATCCCAAGTTTATTGCGCGCCGTATTATGATTCATGCTTCCGAGGACGTCGGCAACGCCGATCCGCAGGCGCTCTTGGTGGCACATGCCGCGTTTAAGTCTGCCGAGGTCATTGGGTATCCCGAGTGCCGCATTAACCTGGCTCAGGCCGCTCTGTATGTGTGCTTGGCGCCTAAATCCAACGCGTGTGAGGCCTCGATCGATGCGGCACTGGCCGATATCCATTCAAGTGGGCTTCGCGAGGTGCCGAGTTATCTGCGCGATCGTCATCGCCCGGGCAGCGACGAATACGGTGTGTATAAGTATCCGCATGATTATCCCGAAGGCTGGGTCGATCAGCGCTATTTGCCCGAGGGGCTGGAGCGCGGTGCGTTTTGGCAGCCTGCGGGTCGCGGCTGGGAAGAGTGGCGTGTTGAGCAAAGCGAACGCGACCGTAGCGGTAACGCGCCCAGGTAGGTCCTTGGACCTCGCACATTCCCTTTGGGTATCTTCCCCTTCTTTGGGGTACCATGAAAGTCGTCTGTATTTCGATTCTTTCGGGAGGCTTGTATGAGTCCCATTCAAATCGCCTTGCTGGTGCTTGCCATTGCCGGTGTGTGGGCTATCGTTGAGCTCGCGCTTACCTTGCGCAAGACCCGCAACGCCGTTGATTCGCTCGATAAGACCGTAAGCGTTCTCAATAACACCATCGCCGAGGCTCAGCCTGTGGTGGCAAAGCTCGATGGCGCCGTCGATGAGCTTACGC
>USKV01000078.1 GCA_900555355.1 uncultured Collinsella sp. | reverse complement strand
CCCCCGCCGACTTGCCGCATACCGGAATACCGTCGAGCGTATGGCACGTGACGTTGGTGTGGTGGTCGGTAATCTCGACGACCGTGGTATGGCCCCCGGCCGTCGCAGTCACCTTGATGTAGAGGTTGGGCACACCTTCGACAAGCGACACATCGCAGTAGCCGACGTCGGCGAGGAGCTCGGCCACACGTGCACGGTCTTCATCGTTAACGCTCTCAAGCACCTCGAGCGCGCTCTTGGCGTCGCCGCCCACGGCACCCAGCACGGCCGCGGCTTCAATACCGTGCATGCCGCCCGAGTTGGGCACGGTCACGCTCTTAACGTTCTTGATGATATTGCCCGAGCAGGCAACATCCATATGATCGGGTTCGCAACCGAGCGTCTGGCTCGCCAACGCCGCTGCATAGGCAACGGCGATGGGCTCGGTGCAGCCGAGTGCGCAGACAAGCTCGCGGTTCAAAACATCGCAAAACGCGGCATCGCGAAGGGAATCGGTAGGCATAGGTATCTCCTACTTGTATAACGGCTAGGCTCTCAATAATAGTTAGCTCTTTTATTTGATAACAATGCATCAAAAACCGCAACCATGGTTCCGGTAGACGGCGTTCAGGCGCAAACTGGCGGCATTCATTCATGAGAAGCCGGTCTTGGTGCATGCTAAAGCGTTTGACCAAAAAACGCCCGAGCGTTTACGCAAAAGTCGCGCTATCATGCAGTCGAAAGCGGTAAACACCTTTAGCATTTGCGCCGCACAGAACAGAGAGGAACCATCTATGAAGATCGGTATCGGTAACGATCACGCCGCCGTCGAGCTCAAGAACATCATCTCCGAGCACCTGAAGGAGCGCGGCTGCGAGGTCGTGAACTTTGGCACCGACACCTCCGAGAGCTTTGACTACCCCATCGCCGGCTACAAGGTGGGTAAGGCCGTTGCCAACGGCGACGTCGATTTGGGCATCCTGATCTGCGGTACCGGCGTCGGCATCAGCCTGGCTGCCAACAAGGTCGAGGGCGTACGCGCCGTCGTGTGCTCCGAGCCCTTCAGCGCCAAGCTCTCCCGCATGCACAACAATACCAACGTGCTCGCCTTTGGCGCCCGCGTCGTGGGCTCCGAGCTCGCCAAGATGATCGTCGACGAGTGGCTCGACGCCGAGTTTGAGGGCGGCCGCCACGAGCGTCGCGTCAATCTCCTCAACGAGATCGACCAGACCCGTGGACTCAAGGTCGTCGACGAGGCTTAAAGACCCACAAAGCCATACGCTAACGCCAGCCCCCGCCCGGAAGAAACATCTGGGCGGGGGCTCTTTAGTAGATTTCTAGGCGTTTACCAAAAATCTACTGGAATAAAAAGGGCGCCGCGGATGGAGTTCCGCGGCGCCCAAGCCACACGCTAACAGCTTTAAGGAGTCAAAGCTGGTTTAGCCAAAGAAGCGCTTGATCTCAATCTCGGCGTTCTCCAGGCAGTCGGAGCCGTGGATCACGTTAGCGTTGACATCGACGGCAAAGTCGCCGCGGATGGTACCAGGAGCAGCCTCAAGCGGGTTGGTAGCGCCCATGAGGGTGCGCATCTTAGCAACAGCGGAGAGACCGGAAACGACCATCTTGACGACCGGACCGCTCGTCATAAAGTCGCAGAGACCGCCAAAGAAGGGCTTGTCGGCCAGATGGGCGTAGTGCTCCTCGACGGTAGCGCGCTCGAGCGTGGTCATCTCCATGCGCTCGATGACAAGGCCGCTGCGCTCAATGCGAGCAACGATCTCGCCGATCTTGCGGTCGCGCACGGCGTCGGGCTTAATCATGATGAAGGTCTTCTCGATAGCCATAAAAGTAGCCTTTCAAGTAGGTTCGCGCGTGCCCAAGTCCCATTCCGGCACCCGCCTGGACTGCATCGTAACAGAGTTTTAGCTGCAGTTAAACAAAAAGCTGTTTATTGAAACGCTGCAATTTATTAAAACGCTCCATATGTGTCACTTCTGTTTCGAAGCCCGATTAGAGTACCATCCGACCGCCCATCAACCGCGCCGAACAGAGCAGGCGGTCGGTTGCCGCCCGCGAACGTATCCCCTTCACAACCTGCCCAAAGGTCCTACAGAACTTCTCGACAAGCCCCTCCCCCATAGCAACAAAATACGGGCGCCCGCAACAGCAGACGCCCGTAAAGCGAAAACGATTTATCAATAAATGGCCAAAACCGCTTCAGCCAAACCCTTACTTTGCCCCGTGACCCATCTCGACGACCTTGGTTAGCGATCCAAACACGCCTTCATCGGCCACGAGCTGCGCCTCGGCACGCTGCAGCTGAACGGCAACGGCGGCAGGGGCGGTACCGCCCTCGGTCGTGCGCGCGGCGACAATCGACGGGATGTCGAGCGCCTCGGTAATGTCGCGCTCAAAGAGCGGGCTTGCCTCCTGGAACACCTCAAATGGCAGGTCCTCAAGATTGCAGCCGCGCTTCTCGCACATCAGGACAAGATGGCCCACCACGGCATGCGCCTCGCGGAACGGCAGGCCACGCTTGGCCAGGTAATCGGCAACATCGGTAGCGGCAAGGTGCCCCACGCCGCACTCGCGCGCCATGGCATCCTCGTTGACGGTCCAAGTCGAAATCATACCGGCCATAACGGACAGGCACTGCATGAGCGTGTGAGCGGTATCGAGCGCGCCCTCCTTGTCCTCCTGCAAGTCCTTGTTATAAGCAAGCGGCAGGCCCTTCATGGTCACGAGCAGCTGCACCAGGTTGCCATAGACACGGCCGCTCTTGCCGCGAATAAGCTCGGCAAAGTCGGGATTCTTCTTCTGCGGCATGATGGACGAGCCGGTGGAGTAGGAGTCTGAAAGCGTGATAAAGCCAAATTCGGAGCTCGACCACAGCACGATCTCCTCGGAAAGACGCGACAGGTGCATCGCCATGACGGAGCCGGCGTAATGCAGGTCGAGCAGGAAATCACGGTCGGAAACCGCATCGAGCGAGTTGGGAATCACACCCGCAAAGCCAAGTTCAGCAGCCGTCATCTGGCGATCGAGCGGATAGCTCGTACCGGCAAGCGCGGCAGCGCCCAGCGGGCAGTTGTCGGCGGCATCAAAGGCGGCCTTCAAGCGTGTAAAGTCGCGCGCGAACATCCAGGAATACGCCAGCAGATGATGCGACAGCAGCACGGGCTGAGCATGCTGCATGTGCGTGTAACCCGGAAGAATCACCTTGTCGTACTTCTTAGCCGCATCCACCAGCACATGGCGCAGCTCAAGATTGGCCTCCATGAGCTCCTTGGCCAGCGCCTTGACGCCCAGGCGCGTGTCGGTCGCCACCTGGTCGTTGCGCGAACGTCCGGTATGCAAGCGCTTACCGGCCTCTCCGATGCGGCGCGTCAGCTCGCTCTCGATGGACATATGAATGTCTTCGTCGTTGATGTCGAAGGTGAAGTTGCCGGCATCGATATCCTGTTCGATTCCGGTCAGGCCCTTGGCAATCGCCTGCTCGTCCTCGGCACTGATGATGCCCTGGGCCGCCAGCATTTTGGCATGCGCCTTAGAGCCGGCGATATCCTGCTTATAGAGATGTTTGTCGACCGGCAGCGACGCGCCAAACTCCTGCGTGACCTCGGCCACGCCTGCCTCAAAACGACCGCCCCAAAGAGCCATGGAACCGTCCCCTTTCATCAAATCCCAAAACAAGCGCCCAAAGCAATGCGCCATATCGCTAAAGCGATTTTTCAACCGCTAGTTTTACATATTCCCCACCGTGCGCGAGGCCATGTAGCTAATTTGCAAAGAAGTGACGCACCATGCACTTGGCGCCCAACGTCTCCCTCCGGATGTTGCCCTGCGAACCATCGATCCAGGCCTTCAGGCTCATAGGGACGTCCTCGACCTTTACAGCATCGAACTCGGGCGCGAGGGCAAGCAAAGCATGCGCGAAAGCATTGAACATAATGGATACTCCTCATATATATAGGCGCAGAGCCGCCAAATTGATAGAAGGAGCCCCGCCGGACAACCCCGGCGGGGCTCGGACTCAGCCACAGTCGCGGCATCATATATGCGGGCGGAACGTAGGGGCCACCGATGTTAAGAAGTGTCAGCAAGCATAACGAAAGGTAGGGACCCCATGCGCCCGTTATGTATCACGCGGATGGGCCGCGCGGATACCAAAGGAAGGAGGCGCTAGGCCTGGGCGGCAGCAGAGCTGGGGCCCTGGACCTTTGCCCACGTCTTGAGCGACAGCGTATCGATCTCGATAAAGCCGGCGCTAGCCTTCTCGTCAAACGTGGTGTCGCGGTCGTAGGTAGCCAGGCCGTAGTCGTAGAGGCTGAAGGGACTCTTGCGGCCGACGACATGGCAGTTGCCCTTAAAGAACTTCAGGCGGACGGTGCCGGTCACGAACTTCTGGGTGTCGGCCATAAAGGCATCGAGCGCGTTCTTGAGCGGGCTGTACCACTGGCCGTTATACACGGCGGTGGCCCAATCCTGCTCGAGCTTGATCTTGGTCTTGAGCAAGTCGCCCTCGACGCAAATGTCCTCGAGCGCCTTGTGGGCGGTGATGAGCGTCAGGGCGCCGGGAACCTCATAGCACTCGCGGCTCTTGAGGCCCACCAGACGGTCCTCAACCAGGTCGAGACGGCCAAAGCCGTTGTCGCCCGAAATCTTGTTGAGGGCGATGACGATCTCGGAGAGCTTCATCTTCTTGCCGTCGACGGCGACGGGCTTGCCGGCCTCAAACTCAATCTCGGTATACGTCGGGGTGTCGGGCGTGTCCTCGGGATTCTTGGTCATAACCCAAGCGTCGTCGAGCGGCTCGTTCCAGGGATCCTCCAGGTGGCCGCACTCAATGGCACGACCCCACAGGTTGTCGTCGATGGAGTAGGGGTTGTCGTTGGCACCCTCGGGAACCGGCACGTTGTGGGCGTGGGCATAGGCAACCTCGTCGGGACGGCACTTCAGGTCCCACTCGCGAACCGGGGCGATAACCTTGAGCTCGGGGTCGAGGGCCTTGACGGCGGCCTCAAAACGGACCTGGTCGTTGCCCTTGCCGGTGCAGCCGTGGGCGACGTAGGTCGCGCCAAACTCGTGAGCGACCTCGACAAGCTTCTTGGCGAGCAGCGGGCGAGACAGGGCGGAAAGCAGCGGGTACTTGTTCTCGTACATGGAGTTTGCTGCGATGGCTTTGGTCAGGAACTCATCGGAGAACTCGTCGCGCAGGTCGAGCACCTGGCAATCAAGAACGCCCAGGTCGAGGGCCTTCTGCTTCTTGGCATCCAGCCCGGTCTCTTCCTGGCCCACGTTGCCGCAGACACAAACGACATCGAGATTCTTCTCGTCCTGGAGCCACTTGACACATACGGATGTATCAAGACCACCGGAATATGCGAGAACGACTTTTTCCTTGCTCATGGCTGTTTCCTTTCGCCCTTGGTAGCTAGTTAGAACATCGGTCAGTTGCAAGTCATTTCAAGGTCACATACCGTGCAATATCAGGTTAAATAGCAAAAATCAGCACATACATGCCCTAGAAACATGCAGCAATGTCGTGCTAAAACCCAACGACCTCAAAATGACTCTGTTGAGGCAATTCGCCCCATGCGGACAGAGACGATTGTTATCGTCGTCGGGAAATTGCGCGCTGGCGTCGGATGGCATTGTCTGCAGTAGTGATGATCTTTACGAACTGCATCTGCCTCTCCTTTCACCTATCGCCGGGCGCAATTCAAATATCGTAAACGGTACCTTTTTCTCGGTAAGCGGCTCTTTTGCCGTCTCCGTTTTCGATGGTCGCTATATTACGCTAAAGTGCCCGCAGCACAAGCGACAAATTCAAATTTCTGAAAAGTTTTTTCATTACTTTGTGAAGCGTGGTGCAAATACGCACCATTCCTGCGAAAATACGCTCGACTACTAGTTGATGGTTATAACGTCTGAAACAATCTCGAAACGAAAGGCGCATTTTTATGCAAACTTACGAATCGGACGCCAATATCGGAAACACTAAGATTCTCGCCGTCGATATGGACAAGACGCTGCTGACCGACGAGCGCGTGCTGCCCCAGGGTCTTGATGAGCGCCTGGACAAGCTCGCCGACGCCGGCATCGTATTCTGCCCCGCCAGCGGACGTCCCGCCCCCAAGCTCGAGGAGATGTTCGAGGGCATCAAGAACCGCCTCGCCTTTTGTCCCGACAACGGAGCCTGCGTCATCTATCGCGGCAACTATATCTATAAGAGCAATATCGACGTGGCGCTGTATCAGCAGGTGCTCGCTCGTGCCTCGGAGGACCCGCGCGCCGTTCCCGTCCTGTGCTGCTACGACGAGTTCTACGTGCTTGCCCGCGACCATCAGTACCACGACGAGATCAGCGTCTACTACAACACAATCAACTACGTCGACAGCTTTGAGGACATTGATTTCGAGTCCAACAAGATTTCGGTCTTCTTCCCCGGCTACGACGCCGAGCCCGCTTTCCGCGAGACCTATAGCCCCGAGTTCTCGGACAAGCTCTACGTCACCAACGCCGGGCGCGAGTGGATCGACTTTATGAACCTGGGCGTTGACAAGGGCGCCGGCGTCGCGCATCTGTGCGAGCACCTGGGCATCGATATTGCCGATGCTGCCGCCGTGGGCGACACCTACAACGACATCCCCATGCTGGAGCGCGTCGGTCACAGCTTTATCGTGGACAATGCCGAGGAGCACATGAACGAGCACGCCAAGTGGCGCATTCCGAGTAACAACGACGGGGGCGTACTGACGCTCATCGACGCCATCTTGGCGGCTCGTTAATCTATCTCGTCGCCATGCCCGGGGCCGGCCGTTTGATTTTTGCTCGGTCAGGTCCTGGGCTCGCTCGAAGGCCACATTTAGTGGCCTTCGGCTCGTGCGG
>USKV01000077.1 GCA_900555355.1 uncultured Collinsella sp. | reverse complement strand
GAGACGGCTGCCATCTGCACGGAGCGCTTACCGGTCGTAGTTCCGCCACCCACGCCTACAAAGACCGGGCACTCGGCGACGGTCAGCAGCGCTTGCGTAATGGCGGGCTGCGGCGTGAAAGGGTAGACCGCAAAGACGGCGTCGGCGTTGGAGTTGCGGATAACCGCGACATCGGTGGTGTAAATGAGCGACTTGATGCGTCGGCCAAAGAGCGTGAAGCCGCTGGCCTCCTCGATCTCGTCGGGCATGCGAAGGGCAGCCTTGCGTAGGCGTCCGTCGATGGGCAGGGGCTCCATAGGGAGCAGGCCGTTGGGCGTGACGGCTATTTGGGGCTCGGTGAACTCGTCTGCAAGCTCGACCTCGGAAAAATCGACCGAGGCGACGATGTCCTCGTGCACCTCGGCGGGCACATCGATGGGAGCTTGGTCGTTTGCCGCCGCAGGCGTGTCGAAGGAGCTGGTGCCGACGAAGGCGTCGACGCGCTCATTTAGATCGTTGAGGGTATCCATGGAGGCTCGATTCTATGTGATGATGGCCGGCGCGATGCAGCCGGAATTGCGAATGCTAAATCGTTTGACGAGTTGATTTTTCCCCGCCGCGCCATCCGTTAGACCGAAGGGCCGGCGAACGTGAAGGAGCTGTGGTGGCGGGTATTGAGGTGCTATCTTGAATGTTCCGTTTAAAAGAGAGGTGACGCGGTATGGAATTCACAGCAATGTTGGGCTCGATTGGCCTGTGTGTGGGCGCAATCGTTGCCGCCGCGGTCATCTACTTGGTGGTCACGGCCATTAAGGGAAAAAGGGCCGAGCGCAAGGAACGCGAGGCACTTAAACAGCACCGTGACCAGCAGGACAAGTGCGCACGGAGATAGTTTGTTGAGGTTTGAATCCGTGCGCTAGCTGCGTTTTCGGATCAGGGCAATGTAGAAGCCCTCAAAGTCGCGGCTAGGCGGAATGGTGAGCGTGCCGGGCAGGCCGTTGACGATGGCCGATACCTGACCCGCGGCAATGGCTTCGGTCAGAGCGTTGGACTCGATGCGCGGCTCCTCACCAGCTTCCTGGGTGCGTCGTGCTTCACTTTCGCTTGGCGTGCCGTCGAGGGGGATGAGCTCGCAGTCCATATGCTTGTCGAGGGCCTCTTGCAGGGCGTCCTCGTTTTCCTGCGGCAAGATCGAACAAGTCGAATAGACGAGCGTGCCGCCCGGTTTGAGGGCCCCCATGGCGCGGTCCAGAAGTGCTCGCTGCGAGCGGGCGCACTTGCTCATCAACTGCTCGGTGAGGCCGCGCAGGCTTTTCTCGTTGCCACTGATGACGGTGCCCGTGCCGGTGCAGGGAGCGTCGAGCAGGATGCGGTCAAAGCGGAAGAACTCGTCGAGCTCGCGTGCGTCGATGCGCATGACGGGCACGTTTTTGGCACCCTGGCGATGGAGGTTCGACTCGAGCTTTTCGGCGCGGGGAATGCTCATCTCACAGGCGGTGAGGTGCGCCTGTCCCTGGGTGAGGGCGGCGATCTGCGTCGTCTTGCCGCCGGGGGCTGCGCACATGTCCAGGATGTCCTCGCCTGCCTGGGCGCCCAGGACCAACGGCGGCATCATGGATGACAGGCTCTGCAGGTAGATTTTGCCGTCGCGGTAGATGTCGAGATCCCACAGATCTGAAACCTGGGCCTCGGGCAGGATAAAGGCGTCCGGATACCAGGTAACGGTTTGGTGGGCGATGCAGGCGGCATCGAGCGCCGCAGCGATGTCCTCGGCGGTCGCCTTGAGCGTGTTGGCGCGCAGTGTGACTGGGCGTGTGGCCGCGGCGCCAAAGCCTTCGATTATGAGCTCGGCATCGGTGGGGGCATAGGCGCTGGCGACCGTGTCGACCATAAAGCGCGGCAGGTCGGCGGCGCAGGGAAGGGCGGCAAGCTGGTCGGAAAGCTCGGTGGCGGCAAACTGCCTGAGCTTGAGCTCGGCCTTGACCTGCTTTTTCTGCTTACGACGACGCGGCTTGGACATCCGTCTTTCCTTCCCATTCCATTAAAAGTAGTCAATTTGGGACGGGGCTATTTTAGCTGCCCGTCCGTTTCGGCAGGCGTTGCAGTTAAATTTGGGACGGGGTAGCTAAAATAGCCCCGTCCCAAATTGACTACTCTGCCTTGGTGTTGGCTTAGTACTGGCTCTCGTGCTTGCTGAAGAAGTCGAAGCGCGGGGGCAGCGGCTTCACGCGGTGCTCACCGGGCTTCTCGCCCAAGCTCTCCACAAACTCGTCCGTGGAGGCAAAGATGTTATCCCAGCTAAAGAAGGCGACCGGATCGACGTCGAAGTATTCGCAGATGAGCTCGCAGCCGGCCGGCACAATACCGTGCATGAGCACGGTCGCCACGCGCAGCTCGGTAAAGGCGTCGACGAGGGCCTGCGTCATGGCGGCGTTGGCTGGCTCACCCTCGAGCTTGTTGGCGGCCTTGGAGGCGTCACTCCAGCGCTTGTTGGCGGCGCGCAGGTAGTCGTCGCACACGGCAAGCGCACGGTGCGTCTCGAACTTGTACATGGCCTGCTCAAAGGCAAGGGCAGCCTGCTCGGCGGCCTCGACCACGGCGGCAGAGGCCGCGCCGGCGGGGATGCAGCCGTTGAGATAGGGACTCTCGTCGCCTTCCTTGATGGCGACGCCGTAGAAGCAGCTGCGGGCCAGGCGGTTGAAGACGCCGGTCAAAAGGGCGCTCTCCTTAAGGGCCGGATCGATGACGCGCTTGTCGTCGCAGGCGCGCACCTCGTTGCCGTCCTTGTCCTTGCCAGTCACGCGCGTGTCATATGCCTTGGGGCTAAAGCTCACCGGCTTCTCGGACAGGCCGAGCGACAGCCAATGCGCGCGCATCTGCTCGCAGGTGTAGTGGTTGAGCAGGTCGTCTGCCGGCGGGGGAGGCGTCTGCGAGGACGAGCTTGCCTTTTTGCCCATGTAGAGCAGGTGGTAGCAGGCGCTGACGGTGCTCTGCGTGAGGTTCCAACCCAGGGCCTCCCACATGGCGGTCTGCGCGATGCAATAGAAGTAGATGTTGTCCTGGCCAATGAACTGGTAGATCTGTGCGTCATCCGAGCACCACCAGTCGCGCCAGTCGAGCGAGCTGTGCTGGTAGGTGGGCGCGGGGACCTGCGTGGAATCGGCGGCGGGCTCGCCCATGAGGGCGGCGTCCTGGGCGGCGACGCCCTCGGTTACGCCAGCGGCGCGGGCATCGCGTGCGAGCACGGTGCGGGTGTAGCTGATGGGCGCCCACAGGCTTTCGGGCCAGCACCAGCAGGTGACGTCGTTCACGCCGTCGACCTCAGGTACCGGAACGCCCCAGTCGATGTTGCCGGTGATGCGGAAGGGCACGAGCGCCTTGCCGCTGCGGAAGCGCACGCCGCCGTTGGCGAGCACCGCGTGGGCATCGTCGCGCTCCTTCCAGCTGGGGAAGGTGACGGTAAAGCTGCTCTTGTTGCCCTCGGGCTCCAGCACGGTGTGCTCGGGCAGCTGGTCCTCGACGGCGTCGAAAGCCTCGCGGAATTTGTTCTGAATGTAGAGCTGAGCCGGCAGCAGCCACTCCTCCATGGTCTTGGAGACCACGGAGCGAACCTGCGGGTTCTGGGCGAGCTTGGCGGTATAGGTTTTCATAAAGTCGAGGTAGGCCGGCAGGTCGAAGTAGAGGTTGTCGACCGGGCGCAGCTCGGGCACCTCGCCGGTGAGCTGGCTCTTGGGCGCGATGAGCTCCTCGGGCTCAAACTGGTGACCCAGGTCGCACTCGTCGGCATAAGCCTTCTCGGACTTGCAGCCCTGGATGGGGCAGCGGCCGATCACCTGGCGGCCGTTGAGGAACGTGCCGGCCTTGGCGTCGTAGAACTGCAGCGTGGAACGCTTGGAGATGGTGCCCTGCTCGTGCAGGCGCTCGATAATCTCGGCGGTCACCTCGTTGTGAATCTGCGCAGCCGGCTCAAGGCCCGAGCCGCCGTAGATATCGCAGCTGATGTTGTAGTTGTTGAGGGTCGCGGCCTGGCGGGAGTGATTGGACTCGACATACTCGCTAATGGACTTATCGTAGCCCTCGTTCTCCTTGAGCTTGCGGTAGCTCTCCATGATGGGCGAGCCATAGCAGTCGGTGCCCGAGGTGAAGATGACGTTCTCGCGGCCCAGACGGTCGCGCAGGAAACGGGCGAAGAAGTCGGCCGGGACAAAGACGCCACCGACGTGGCCAAAGTGAAGGCCCTTGTTGCCGTAGGGCTCGCCGGCGGTAACGATGGCGCGGCGAGGCCAGCTGGGACGGTCGTTCATGGAGTATTTGGATGCCATGGGACTCCTTCGCATATGGTGAGAGCGCGGCCGGGCGCAAGGCCTGGCGACGCGGTGGTCAATTCGTGCATATCGTTCGACATTATCGCACATGCGGACGGGTACGTGGCAGGGGCGCTATCCTAAGATGCTATGAATGAGATTTCCAACATACATGCGTTTGAAGACGAGGATTTTCTGCACGCTTGCTTCGTGTGGGGGATGGTCGTAGCCGGCGTGTTTGCCGTGTGCCTGGTGCCGGTGTTTATGCTGCTGGGCGGGCCTGCGGATCTGGATGCGGCTGACGCGGGTGGCTGGATGGCTGCCGTGGGCTGGATAGTCGGCTTGGCTGCGATCTCAATGGCGTCGTTCGCCGTGCACGAGCTGGTGCACGGTGTGTTTTTTAAGCTGCTGGCGCCTGCGGGCGCGAAGGTGACCTTTGGGGCGAATCGCGAGACGGCGATGATCTATGCCTGCGCCGAGGGTGTTGTGTATTCGCGCCGGCGGTATATGGCGATTTGCCTGGCGCCGACGGTTGTTGTGACGACAGCGTTTGCCCTAGGGTTTGCGTTCTCGGACTATCCGCTGCTGTGCTACTTGGCGGCCGGTCTGCACTTGTCGGGCTGTGTGGGCGATTGGTATTACGTGCGGACCATTTTGCGCGACCGCTGCATTGTCGCCTGCGAGGATACGTCCTTTGGCGTGCGCTTTTTTGGGAGAGGAGATGTTGATGAAGCCGTTGCTGTTGCACGCCTGCTGTGCGCCGTGCTCGCTGGAGCCGGTCCGCCTGCTGCGCGAGGAGGGGTTTGAGCCCACGATTTGCTGGACCAACCCCAATATTCAGCCGCGCGATGAATGGCAGCGCCGCTTGGACGAGCTGCGCCGGTGGTGTGCCGAAGGCGACATCGAGCTTATCGAGGCGGGGGAGGACCGTGAGCGCTGGGAGGCCGGCGTGGCACCGCTGGGTGCCGATCGGCCCCGTCGCTGTCGTGCGTGCTATGCCCTGCGCTTGGCCGAGGCGTGCCGTGTGGCCCGGGAATGTGGGTTTGAGTTTGTGGGTACGACGCTCGCCGTCTCGCCGTATCAGTTGTTCGAAACCTGCAATGATGTGCTCAAGCGCCTGGCGGCGGCACGTGGGCTCACTCCGGTGATCCGCGATTTTCGCCCGTATTATCCCGAGGCTACGCGCCGTTCGCGCGAGCTGGGCATGTATCGGCAGAACTACTGTGGTTGCCGCTTCTCGGCTGTCGAGGCGGCCATGGACCGCGCCCGTATCCGCGACGAGCGCAAAGCCGCCAAAAAGTAGTTCATTTGGGACGTCAGCCTGCTAGGATGTAGAGCGGACTTTAGCTATATAAGGAGTATCCGACGTGTCTATGCGTACCGATGATTTTGACTACAACCTTCCCGAGGAACTGATTGCACAGGCTCCTGCCGAGCCGCGCGACTCCTGCCGCCTGTTGGTGGTGGATCGCAAGGGCTCCCGGGCGGGAACGCCGTTGGAGCACGGCGGTACCGTTGAGCACCGCATCTTCCGCGACATCATCGACTATATCGAGCCGGGCGACGTGCTCGTCATCAACAAGACGCGCGTGATGCCGGCCCGCCTGATCGGTCGCAAAGCCGGCTCGGGTGGCGTGGTCGAGACGCTGCTGCTCAAGCGCCGCGAGGATGTTGACCCGCTGGGCCATGTTTGGGAGTGTCTGGTCAAGCCGGGCAAGCGTCTGAAGCCCGGTGCTCAGATTGAGTATCGCGCCGGTGGCGCCCATGCGCCCGAGGGCGCGCCCGTGGTGCTGACGGCCGAGGTCGTCGACTTTGTTAACGATAGCCGCGGTGGCCGTCTGGTGCGCTTTGAGCCGGCCGGTTGCAATGCCGCCGGCGACCCGCGCACGCTCGACGAGGCCATCCACGCTGCCGGCCACGTGCCGCTGCCGCCCTACATTACCGATTACGAGGGCGATCCCGAGAAGTACCAGACCGTCTACGCCATGAAGGAGGAGCACTCGGCTGCCGCTCCTACGGCGGGCTTGCACTTTACCCCCGAGCTTATGGCCGCTATCGAGGCCAAGGGCGCGAAGTTTGCCGCCGTCGAGCTCGAGGTGGGCATCGATACTTTCCGCCTGGTGGAGGAGGACGACCCTACGCAGCATGTGATGCACACCGAGCGCTACCACGTGTCGCAGGAAGTTGTCGACGCCGTGCATAAGGCGAAGGCCGAGGGCCATCGTGTGATCGCTGTCGGTACCACGGCGGTGCGCTCGCTCGAGAGCGCGTTTGACGCCGATGCGCCGGTGTCCGATCCGGCCGTGACGGCGCGCTATTTTGAGGGGCGTGAGGACGGGGCCGATACGCTCGGCCGCGGTGACATCGTGGTGCGCGAGAACGCTACGACGCAGCTCTACCTCATGCCTGGCTCGACCTATCACGTTGTCGACGCGCTGATCACGAACTTCCACGTGCCGCGCTCTACGCTCATGATGCTCGTGAGCGCGCTTGCCACCCGCGACCAGATCATGGATGCCTACGCCGCTGCCATCGAGGAGCGCTACCGCTTCTTCAGCTTTGGCGACGCCATGCTCATTTGTTAGTTACGCGGTTCTACGAACCGCGTAACTGCTCGACTCTGCAAACGCCCCTAAGCGGCA
>USKV01000076.1 GCA_900555355.1 uncultured Collinsella sp. | reverse complement strand
GTTCTTAAACCAGGTTGAGCACATCACCTTCTCCGGCGATTACGCGAACGAGGTTCATCAGCCGGTTCTGTACATCACCGAGCGCTGCGTATTCGAGCTGCGTCCGGAAGGCGTAACCCTCATCGAAATCGCTCCGGGCATCGACCTTCAGACCCAGATCCTCGACCAGATGGAGTTCGAGCCGAAGATCGCTTATCAGGCAGACGGCACCATCAAGGTCCCCGAGGTGCTGGTCCCCTACATGGGCGGCGTCGAGGTCATCGGTGAGCTGGAGTTGGCGTATCGCCTGAGCAAGGGAACCTTCATTGCCATTACCGGCACCAACGGAAAGACCACAACCTCCAACCTCATCGCCGACGCAGTTGCTGCCAGCGGCGCTACCGTGGTGTGCAACCGTGCCGGCAACAATATGGAGCCTGGTGTGGTGGGTGCTCTGCTCGAGGCCCGCGGCGGCCTTAAGCACACCAGCAGCGGCAAGCGCGTAGGCGTCTTTGAGTGCGACGAGCTCTACACGGTGCGCGTCCTGCCCAAGCTCAAGCCGACGTACTTCGTGCTGCTCAACCTGTTCCGCGACCAGCTGGATCGCTATGGCGAGATCGATCACACCCAGGAGGTCATCGCCCATGCATTGGAGCTCTCGCCGGCAACGACGCTCATCTATAACGCCGACGATCCGCTGTGTGCCGCGATCGCCGCGCGCGTTCCCAATGCAAGCATCGCCTTTGGCATCGACGGTGCCACCAACACCGAGTCCGACCGCATTAGCGACTCGCGTTTTTGCTCACAGTGCAACGCACCGCTGGAGTACGACTACGTGCAGTACGGACAGCTTGGCGCATACCATTGCCCTTCGTGCGGCTGGGCCCGCCCCGGGCTTGTCCGTCGCGTGACGGGCGTGGAGCTCGGCTGCGACGGCTACGGCTTTGACCTGGTCTTTGGACCTGCGCCCGACGCTGCTGCTGCACACATCGCCACACGCTACAACGGCCTGTATATGGTCTACAACGTTGCCGCCGCCTTCTTTGCGGCGCGCGAGCTGGGCGTGGACGCAGCTCACCTGCAGCCCACGCTCGACGCCTACGTGCCAGCAGGTGGTCGCATGGGCCGTTGGAATATCGCCGGCCGAACCGTCGAGGCCAACCTGGCCAAGAATCCCGTAGGCTTCGATCGACAGATCCAGTCCATCAAGACGGCGGGCGGCAGGCTCTGCGCCTTTTTCCTGAACGACAACGATGCCGACGGCCACGATGTCTCGTGGATCTACGACGTCGACTTTGAGCGCATCGCCGACACAACGGGACTTGTCGCCTTTGCCGGCGGCACGCGCGCGCACGACATGCAGGTGCGCCTCAAGTACGCCGGCATCGATGCCGCCATCATCTCGAATATCGAGCAGGCAATCGGCGCCGTGGCAGACGAGACCGCCGATGACACCTTCTACGCCGTCGCCAACTACACGGCCTTTCCGCCGCTGGTCAAGGAGCTCGACGGACTCAAAGGCACCGAAGCGACTACGGTTGCCGCCCACGCTGCAGCGTGCGCCGATGGCAGTGCCGTCCCCGTCGGCGTCGCGCCGGTCGAGCTCTCGCGCCCGCTGCGCATCGTCTACCTGTATCCCGATGCCCTCAACCTCTATGGCGACGGCGGCAACGTCATCGCCCTCGAGCGCCGCTGCGCCTGGCGCGGAATTCCCGCGCGCGTGGACGAGGTCCGCATGGGCGAGACGCTCGATCTCACCGACGCCGATATCGTCATGATGGGCGGCGGCTCCGATCGCGACCAGCTGGCCGTGGCGCACGAGCTGCTCGCTCAAAAAGACAAGGTCGCGGCCTATGTTGAAGATGGTGGCTCATTGCTTGCCATCTGTGGTAGCTACCAGCTGCTCGGCCGTTCATACTACATGGGTGAAGATCGCATCGAGGGCTTGGGCGTCATTGCCGCCGAGACTGTGCGCGGCTCCGACCGCCTGATCGGCAACGTCGCCGTCAAGACCGACCTGGCGCCTGAGCCCTTTGTGGGATTCGAGAACCACGGCGGCCGCACTCTGCTCGACGCATATGCCACGCCGCTTGGAACGTCCGTCGTCACGGGCACCGGCAACAACGGAGACGACGGCTTCGAGGGTCTGATCTACAAGGGCGTCATCGGCACGTACCTGCATGGCCCGGCGCTGCCCAAGAACCCCGAGCTTGCCGACTGGCTCATCGCCCACGCCCTCGAGCGCCGCGGCGATGCACAGGCCACAGCCCTGCTGCCGCTCAAGCCCCTCGACGACACCTACGAGCACGCCGCCCACGACGCCGTCATGAAGCTCCTCCCCTAACGCCCCACCACCACAAAGGGGACAAGCACCTTTGTGGTGGTTTTGACCCGCCCCAGCGGTTTGTCTCAATCTGTAACATTTAGACCGTTAAAAGTCGTCTTGCTGTTACAGAATGAGATGTTCGTCCCGACGCCTGCCTTTTGTCTCGATCTGTAACAGATAGAGCCGATTTGCCCGCCCAGATGTTACAGATTGAGATATTTGAAAATCGGAATAGAAGCCTACTCCTTTGTGGTGGTTTTCCAGTTTGCCAACGATATACGCGCCGGCAAAAAAGTCTGCTATACTCTTTCCCGCTGTCCCCATCGTCTAGCGGCCAAGGACGCCACCCTTTCAAGGTGGATATCGCGGGTTCGAATCCCGCTGGGGGCACCACAGAATCTGAGAAGCCCGTTACCAATTCGGTAGCGGGCTTTTTGCTACCGATATGCCGGGATTCGAACCCGACAGGGTGCGAATCCCGGCATCATCGCAAGGCCCGTGGGCAAAAAATAGCAAATATGAGTAATATTACCAATTTAGTAACAGCGATTTCATGCCATCAGAAGGCGATTTAGACGCCAGGGGTCCTACGGCGGAAGAATTAAAGGCGCTTATCAGCTGAGTACTTGGACATATGTTGCGTAACACTGCATATTTTGCAAAAAGATAATGCTACGGGACTTGTGACAGTACTCATATTTGACGTTTTTTGCCCACGACCCCTTATTGCGTGGGTGAATCAGTTGCAAAACGGACTCCAAAGCGTCCTTCGCAAACAAAAAGCCGGGGCCCGCGCGATGCGGACCCCGGCTC
This sequence comes from uncultured Collinsella sp., assembly GCA_900555355.1. Lineage (GTDB taxonomy): Bacteria > Actinomycetota > Coriobacteriia > Coriobacteriales > Coriobacteriaceae > Collinsella. The sequence goes on along the minus strand of USKV01000076.1, from coordinate 3,828 downwards.
AATACCGTGACGATATGTCAGTTACGTTCTACACGTAGAACAGGATGTCGTCGTAGGTCGGGACCGGCCAGTAGTCGGCGGCCACGATCTCCTCCATGGCATCCACGGCGGCGCGCAGCGTATCCATAGCGGGAACGACCTCGTGTGCATACACATTGGCCTGCTCCTGGCCATCGAGGGCCTCGGCCTTCTGATGCACGGCGTCGAGCGCCTTGATGGAGTCGTTGATGGCGGTGATACCGTTGCAGAGCTTGTTGAGCGTGTTCTGCTCGCACTGCATGGCGGCCTCAGCACCGGCGGCACGAATAGTCTCAAGGCCCTTCGCGACCTTGGTGGCATAGGCGGTAATGACCGGGCGATAGGTACGACGCGCCTCGCGAACCATCGTGGTAGCCTCGATGTTCATGAGCTTGTTGTACTTCTCGAGCTTGCAGTCGTAACGGCACTGGGCCTCGGCCTTGGTCAGGACACCCGTCTCCTCAAAGAGCGCAATGGCCTTATCGGAAACAAAGGCGGGCAGGGCGTCGGCCGTGGTCTTGTTGTTGGCAAGGCCGCGCTTCTCGGCCTCGATGGGCCACTCGTCGGAGTAACCGTCGCCGGAGAACAGGATGCGCTGGTGATCGGTCAGCACCTTCTTGCAGTACTCGAGCGCGGCGTCCTGGAACTTATCCTCGGGCGTACCCTCGAGTACGTCGGCGAAGGACTTGAGCGACTTGGCCACGGCGGCATCGAGCACCAGGTTGGAGTCGGAGACGTTCTGCTCGGAGCCGCAGGCACGGAACTCGAACTTGTTGCCGGTGAAGGCAAACGGGGAGGTGCGGTTGCGGTCGGTGTTGTCCTGCATCAGCTTGGGCAGGGTATCGGCGCCCAGGTCGAGCACGCCGCGCGTGGCATGGACGGAAGCCTTGCCATCGATGATCTTCTCGACGACCTCGGTAAGCTGGTCGCCCAGGAAGATGGACATAATCGCCGGAGGGGCCTCGTTGGCGCCCAGACGATGGTCGTTGCCGGCCGAGGCAACGGAGGCACGCAGGAGCTCCTGATAGTTATCGACGGCCTCGATCACCGCGGTGAGGAAGACGATGAACTGCAGGTTGTCGAGCGGGGTGTCGCCCGGGTCGAGCAGGTTCTCGGACTCGGTGCCAAGCGACCAGTTGTTGTGCTTGCCCGAACCGTTGATGCCCTCGAAGGGCTTCTCGTGCAGCAGGCAGACCAAGTCGTGACGGGAGGCGATGAGCTTCATCTTCTCCATCATGACCAGATTCTGGTCGATGGCCTCGTTGACCTCGCCATAGACAGGGGCGAGCTCATGCTGGCAAGGAGCGACCTCGTTGTGCTTGGTCTTGGCGGGAATACCAAGCGCCCACAGCTCATCGTCCAGGTCCTTCATATAGGCCGAGACGGTGGGGCGGATAGCGCCAAAGTAGTGCTCCTCGAGCTCCTGGCCCTTGCAGGGAGCAGCACCAAAGAGGGTGCGCCCGGTGATGACCAGGTCCCTGCGCTTGCGGTAAGCGTCCTTCTTGATCAGGAAGTACTCCTGCTCATCGCCCACGGAAGGAACGACCTTCTTGGGGGTCTTACCAAACAGCGCCAAAACGCGCTTGGACTCACGCGAGAGCGCGGTCATGGAGCGCAGCAGCGGGGTCTTCTTGTCCAGGGCCTCACCCGTATAGGAGCAGAAAGCCGTGGGGATGCACAGGACATCGTCCTTAATGAAGGCGGGGCTGGTGGGATCCCAAGCGGTGTAGCCACGGGCCTCGAAGGTGGCGCGCAGACCGCCGTTGGGGAAGCTGGAGGCATCCGGCTCGCCCTGGATGAGGTTCTTGCCCGTAAACTTGGTAATGGCGGTGCCGTCGTGGTTGGGCTCGAGGAAGCTGTCGTGCTTCTCGGAAGTAATGCCCGAAAGCGGCTGGAACCAGTGCGCGTAGTGCGTCGCGCCCTTGGAGATGGCCCAGACCTTCATGGCGTGGGCAACGGCGTTGGCCACATCCAGGTCGAGCGGCTCACCGTCCTCGAGGGTTGCAGCAAGGCGCTTCCAAATGTCCTTGGGGAGGTAGTCCTTCATGACTTCCTCAGAGAACACCATGGTCCCGAAGCGGTCAGTAAGTTCGGCCATACGGAACTCCCTTCGTATCGGCACCGCGTGAGATGCGGTGTTGATTACTAACGAACGAGTCATAGATTAGGCTCGCCGTGTTTCCGCGACATTACCGTTATGTTGCTGTCGCGAAACCAATCAATGAGGTTACCCTATCGAGGCGGCGTTGCCACCCTCAACAGCCAATCAACTGCATAAATTGCAGACCTCTCCCCATGGTTTACGGGTAGCTCATTTGCCACGGGCTATAAAGACTGGTATTTGATGCGAAATACCAGTCTTTATAGCCCGTGCCTAGATTAGCCGCTCTGTTATAGAGAAAGCCGATAGCAAGGCATCTTTGATTGGTATCCTCAAATAGCGAGTGAAACTCCACCGTGGCACAGTGGTGCTGTAGAATCCTTACAACACATCACACTATTACGTATCTAAAGGAGCACGATATGCGCGTCGACGAGGTTTTTAAGCAGGCAGCATCCCAGGGCACCGCACCCGTTTCGTTTGAGATGTTCCCGCCCAAGGGCGAGCTTACCCTCGACACGGCTCGCGAGGTGGCAGGCAATCTGTGCAAGCTTTCGCCGAGCTTTGTCTCGGTCACCTGCTCGGCCGGCGGCTCAGGCAACGGTACCGCCACCGCCCCCATCGCGCATATGATTACGAGCGAATTCGACACGCCCTCGGTGGCACACCTTACCTGCGTGGGCCGCTCGCACGCCGATATCGCCGCCAAGATCGACGAGTATCGCACCGCCGGCGTTGAAAACATCCTGGCCCTGCGCGGCGACCTGCCCGCCGGCGCGACTGAGGACGACAAGCCCGCCTCTGACTACGCCTACGCCCGTGACCTCATCCCCGAGCTCGTCGATGCCGGCTTTTGTGTGGGCGCCGCAGCCTACCCCGAGGGCCACATTGCCTGCGAGGATCTCAACCTCTCGGTCGAGCACCTCAAGCAAAAACAGGACGCTGGCGCGAGCTTCTTTGTGACGCAGCTCTTCTTTGATAACGAGTGCTTCTACCGTTTTCGCGAGCTTGCGGACAAGGCGGGCATCACCGTGCCGATTACCGCGGGCATCATGCCGTTTATGGGCAAGTCGCAGATCAGCCGCATGGTCTTTATGTGCGGCGCGTCGCTGCCCTCCCCCGTCATCAAGATTCTCGCCAAGTACGAGAACGACCCCGAGAGCCTGCAGGCAGCCGGTGTAGATTATGCTGCTCGTCAGCTTTGCGACCTTAAGGAGCACGGTGCCGACGGCCTGCACCTGTACACTATGAACCGTCCTGCGATCGCCGCGACCATTATGGAGCGCCTGGGGTAATGGAAAAACCGCACATCGATACAACCGCTGTCGAAGTGCCGGCCGACCTTGCGTCGCCGGCGCTTTACCGTATCGACGCTGCCCACCACCCTCGTGTCGACCGTGCCGAGATGCTGCGGTATCTGGGCTACGGCGGCCAGCAGATTGAGCCCGAACTGTCACGACGTATTGAGCTTGTGGTCGAGCGCCTAGAGCTGGATATCGAGCCCCGCGGCGTGCGACGCGTGTTTGCCGTCGATGCCACGGGCGTTGACGAGCAGGGCGAGCCCAGCATCCGTCTGGTTGGCACCAACGTTGAGCTGCGAGGTCGCGATATCTATCGACATCTCAAAGATGCCCGCTTTGCCGCGCTCATGGCATGCACCCTCGGCATGGACGCCGAGCGTCGCCTGCGTACCACGGGAGCCCAGCAGC
>USKV01000075.1 GCA_900555355.1 uncultured Collinsella sp. | reverse complement strand
CACTAGGCGGGAGATTTTCCGCGCTCGTATGTCCGGAAATCCTCGCTCGACCAGGGTGACTTGGACCGGTCCGGCCTATGTCTCAATCTGTAACATTTAGAGAACATTTTCTCCCCTATCTGTTACAGATTGAGATACTACGCAGTAGCCCCGACTTCCGTCTCATTCTGTAACAGTAAGAAAGGTTTTCAGCCTCTTCGTGTTACAGATAGAGATATTACCCGCCAACCCGTCTTAACATCTCAATCTGTAACAGCTTGAAGAGAAATACCGGTCTAGATGTTACAGATTGAGATTGAATCGTTTGGGCCGAATGTCCCCAAGATATTGGCTGGCGGTCACTAGAACTCAATCTCGTCAAAGTCAAAAGCTATCAAAGTGAGTCCAACGAGCTTGTCTGTGCGCTCCTGAATCTGCTCGCTGGTCCAGGTATCCGTGTTTACCAACTCGTCGTTCAGGTTCAACCCGTTGCGGTATCCGACGTTCGCCCCGTTCGCATCCTTGCGGTCTCGCTTGGTCACAAAGGGCATGTTGCTCAGCTTTGAGTTATATCCGGTGATAGTCAGATTTCCAAGCGTATGAACCTGCTTCTCCTGCACCTCAATCGCCCTGGAAACGTCGCCGTCCGCAACCATCTTCACCCATTCGTCGGGAATGTTCTTACCTTGGGGAAAGATGTGCTCGATTGTCCAAACGTAGTTTCCGGAGTCATATCGATCCCAAAGTGGCTTCATCTCCTTCGTAACGCTCGGTGATGCAATAACGGTCAGGATGTAGCGCGTCATATCGGGATTGACATCGTAAATCGGCCCTTCAAGACGTTCTTTGAAGGAAGCGTCACTGGCAGACACGTCGACGAGGCGCTTCTTGATGTATTCCGCGACCGCAATGCCCTTGAGACCCTCGCTTTCGAGGCTCTCGCAAATACTGATGAAGAGCCTCTCCAGGTCACGCGTGGGAGGCGTATCGGTAAGGTTGCGTCGGACAAAGAAGCAGACAAGGAGCTTAACAAGAAGCGCGAGGGTTTCATCTTTTAGCTCCAACTGGTCCTGCTTCTTGAAAAGGAACAGCAGCATCAGGTAAGATGCGACGCCCTGCGCTCTCGAAAGCTCCAAAAGCTGATGCGAAAGCTCGGAATCCGGGCTCTCTTGATCGAGCCCAATGATCTTCGAGTAGAGTGCGGAATTCTCGGTCAGCTCGTCCAACACCTTAAGGGCGCCGTCATCGGCTTCCATCCGCTTCTCGTAGATTTTCAGAAGGTTGGAACGTGTGGCAACGGAACCGAGGGGGAGTTGGGAACCTGATTCGCCGATAAATGGCTTATTTACCTCCCGGCGGAAGGCATCGTAGTTCTGGCGGAAGAAGCGCTCCTGCGTCTTGTAGTCATCGCCGAGATTGCGGAGCACTTCCTGCCAGCGTTCAAAGTAATAGTCGATCCGTCCGTCATCCACCCCGGCAACCTTGCCGAGAAGCATGTTTTTGATGAGGTCAACGGCGCTCAAGGGGACACCGCGGTTGTTAAGGGACGCGAACAGGGTATAGGCGTCCGCATGGCTATCGACGGTAATCTGGACCACGACTGCGGAGCACACCAGCTTGCAGATATCAAGCAGGGCATGAACACATTCGATCCCGCTCCCGTCTTCAACTTCCTCGCCCAATCGATCGTAAAAATAGTTGAATGCCTTAGACATCTTTCTCAGACCGAGGAACTTCGGCTTTTGCATAACGACGTCTAAACCGATATGTTCCTTCAAGATCCAGCGGTAATCCTCAAGGTTATGATTCTGAACCTGAGGAATAACGCGCGTCCTCGACTTGTCGGATTTCAAGATAAGGCGATTGCGCAGAGGGCGGACATCGTCCAGCATCAGGTCATCGTCGATAGAATCCTTATGCTCCATAACGCGAGCGTAGATGGCAGCAAGGAGAAGGCTGAGCGTCGTCAGGCGTTGCTGGCCATCGATGACTTCATAGTGAATGGTATCCATCTTGGAATTCACAGTCCCGTTCACGACAATAAACGAGCCCAGGAAGTATCCGGCATCGTTTTGGGTGATATCGTCATAGAGATTCGCCCAATCGCGCTGATTCCAAGTGTATTCGCGCTGGTAACGAGGAATGTCATAGATTTTTAGCATATCGGTCGACAGAATATTGGCAACCGTTGGGTCCTCTACGCTATTAATCATCATGAGTCCTTTCAATCACCTTGCTCACAAACGACGGGAAATCCTTGTCGCCCTTGATTTCTCGCGCCGAATTAAATCTAGACTATAGTAATACCCATGGGCTACAGGAAAGAGCGCCGCGCACGGCGCGCGATCTTTCGAGAGGCAGCATCGGAGCTCTCGGCACCTTGGTCACTTTCCACCCTATCCCAGTTGGAGAAACAAAGCCCAAAACTCTAATGGAGACAGCAACTGTAAGCTTTGCTTTTCCTGCTTCGTTGCACGCATTTATGGACATTGGACATCGGTCACAAAACACACATAAATGCAATTCCGATTTAATTGTTGCATGTTTGTTGCATGAGCTGTTGCATGAAAATGCAAAATCGGGAGCCATACGGCCCCCGACCTGCGAAAACTCATGGAGCCAGTGACAGGAATCGAACCTGCAACCCACTGATTACATCGCTTTCCATTCTGGTTAATAGCGTCCATCTGCGACTATAGCGACCGTAACCTCGCCTTTTTCTTTCGTTTTCCGCTTATAGTCTCACTTGAGACGTCTCCGAAACAGTCAAATTGCACACTCATTGCACACGCGATTGCACACGGAGGGACAATGGAAGAGAAATACACCACCTCGTCTATTTATAAGTTTAAGGACGATCGCTGGCGCGCACAGTTCCCCTATTTGGAGAACGGCATCTGGCATAAGAAGACTCAGCTCTTGGAACATCGAGGGCGCGATAAAGGCAGAAGCCATAAGCATCGCGATGCCGCCATGCTCGAGGCCGAATCCATCCGCGCATCTCTCAATGAGAAGGCCACCGCAGAAGCAGCTAAACCCAAGGGGCTTGGTATCACCGTTTCAAAGCTCGTGACATGCTATATCGATATCGAGTGCGCGGACGTCGCGCGCTCCACGGCGACCGGATACCACGGCATGCTCCGCCGGAATATCGAACCGTATCTCGGTGATGTCCCATTGGAAGACCTTACGGAAGAGGATGTTCAGGAATGGATAACGGCGATCGCCTCAACCCACGCACGGTCAACCGCCTGCAATTCCCTACGGTTGTTACGAGGCTCGCTCAAATATGGAATGCGAAAGAAATGGATTGACGAAAACGTGGCCTCTTGGGCAAAAGTCCCCAAAAATGAAGACGCGAACTACGGTCTACCGAATTCGCTTACAACCAAAGAGCGAACCAGGGTCTTGAACACTCTGAACGCCTCCATAGATATCCCAGCGATGCTTGCAGCCAAGATGGCGCTCTACACGGGATTGCGGCGCGGCGAGCTCTGCGCCCTGAAATGGAAAAACGTGGACTTTAAATCCGCAACGATCCGAGTCGAGGCCGCGATTGGGCACACAGATAACGAGTTCTATATCAAGGGCCCCAAGAGCATTAGCAGCCGGCGCGCTATCCCCAACTGCCCGAAAGACCTTATGAAAGACCTTGCGAAGCGCGAGGCCGACATGAAGTTCGAATGCGCGAATCTGGGCGTTGAGTTCAGCGACGAACTGTTTGTCCTCGGCTTTCCGGACGGTTCCTTCTTGAAACCGCCCAGGATCAACGACGCTTGGCGGGCCCTGGCAAAGGCCTTGAAGCTCCATGGTGTCTTGAACAAGAACACCGTCACCTTCCACGACCTCAGGCACAGTTTTGCAACGTACGCCGTTTCCAACGGAATCGACCCGAGGACTCTCGCAAGCCTCATGGGGCACTCGAAGGCGTCGATGACACTCGACAGATACGCCAGTGCCGACCCAGCAGCCACCGCATCGGCTATGAGAACTCTTGGACGCTTATATAAAGAGTGATTTGCTTCGTCGCAAGCAAAGAAGTCAACAGTGGCTCGGAGGCCCGGCTTTAACCGGGCCTTTTCTTGTTGCCTCGACCCTTCAACGTCTTTTTTGTCCATAGCGTCCGCCCTGCCCGTACTTTGACGAATGCCGGCGGCGGCGTGTCAGACTGCGAAATAAGAGAAATCGGCAAATTCCAGAAAGGAGACCGAAATGAAATTCAAAGAAAAGCGTATCGGAGTCGACGACTTCCGCAGTATGCCGGATATCGTCGATCCGCTGCCGGTCGCGTACCTGCTCGGCATCAGCGACCGCTCTGTCTACCGCCTCTGCCAGAACGGGACGTTCAAAGCCGTGAAGTGCGGCAAGTTATGGCGAATCAACCGCGACAGCGTGCTCAGCTATATCGGAGTCACTATCGACCGAACTGAATGCCCGTCAACCAACATCAATTAAAAACGACCATTACATGGGGTCCGAGAGGCCCCTCTTTGTTATAAGGAGGCCCTATGGTCGGAACTAAAACAGTCAGCGTGAAGCTCGATTCAAGGCTCTATACCGCCCTCAAGACGCGGGCCGAGCTCGACAAGTCCAACGTCAGCGATGTGATCCGGTCGCTCCTGTGCTCGGCGCTCGCCGCGGAGGAGCTCGACCTCTACGGCAACGAGGTCGCGGGCTTCATCCGCGGCGTCGTCGACGCCCGCATGGACGTCGCCGCACTCGACATCGAGCGCAAGCTCGACGCCGCCGAGGACCGCATCGCCGCGGTCCTCTCGCGCCCCATGACTGCCGCCATCATGGCCGGCCTCATGTCGGCAGACGTCCTCAAGGCCTCCTACGCCTCGCTCGACGACGTCCCCGTCGCGGACATCTGGAAGAACTACCTCGCGCAGGCCGGCGAGCTCAGCCGCGCGGGCCTCGGCAAGATCGACGAGGTGAAGCTCCACGCGCGCGAGCGCGCCGATGGCTAGCCCGCCCGTCATCGTCAACCACTCCGTCGTCCGCGCGGGAGCGTCCGCGAGGGCGACCGCCGCAGGCCTGGCGGCATACGCCGGCACCCGCCGCGGCGTCGTCATCGAGGTAAGCGAGGCGGACGGCAGGAGGCTCGGCGTGGACGGCCTGGCCGCCTACGCCGCGAACAGGACCGGCTCGACGGGCGGCCTCTGGGGCGCGGACGGCCCGGTCGCCGTGGCGGAGGCCAGGCGTGCCATCGCCCAAAACGGCGGTGCGGTGCTCACCACCGTCGTCACGGTCCCGAACGACATCGCCCCAGCTGCCGGCCTCGACCGCCTGGACGCCTGGCAGGCGCTGGTGCGCTCCGAGTGGCCGAGGCTCTTCTCCGAGATGACCGGTGTGCCCGAGAGCCGCGTGGAGTTCTACGCGGCGATGCATGTCAACGGCACGAGCCACCACGTCCACATCCTCACGGTCGACCACGCGGGCGAGTGGGACGCGCTGCTCCCCAAGCGGAAGATGGAGGCGGCGCGGCTCGAGATCTCCTCGAAGGCCATGGCGCCGCTGCTGCGGGAGGCCTACATCGAGCGCGACCTCGCGAGGGAGGCCGCGCTGGACGCCGTCTCCCGCATCGACCGGAACTGTTTCGATATCGAGCTGCCGCCGGACGGAAGAATTGAGGCCGCCCACCTCAGGCGGTTCCACCCGGAGACGTCCGCCGCGCTGAGGGAGGCCCTCGACCGGGCGGCCTCCGACTTCCCCGAGCTCGCCGGCGCACTGGACCGCTATAAGAAGGCCGTCGAGAGGTGCGCCGGCCTCAAGTGCCTGGCCGGGGAGGCACGGGACGCCTACGCCCGCAAGGCGGCCGCCGACCTCGGCCTCCGGTGCGAGAACGCGGCCCTGCGCGTCCTGGTGCCCGACAGGACGCCAACTCGTGAGGAAATGCCGATGCGACGCGCCGCGCCCGGAACCGGCCCGGCGACGGAGAGGCGGCGGGAGGCCGGCCTCGCCACCGAGGCCCGGGCCTGTATCCCGAAAAGGCGCCTTGAGGCAATCGGCCGAAAGGTCGCCCGCGGCCAGTCGATCGAACGCAACGACTTAAAGGGGTGCCCCACGGCGGAGCGGATCTTCCGGCAGGTGCCGTCGGCCGGCCCGGCCCTCGGACGCGCGGCCGCGATGACGGCCTTCATCGCAAGGGAGGCCACGCGGGACGCCGGTGGCCGCGACATGGGGGACGAGGCCGGAGAGAGGGTCCTGCGGCTCATCGCCTCGGCCCTGCGGATCCTGGCATCCGGCGGCACCGGGCCGTCGAGTGCCCCGACCGTGAAGATTGCGAACAGGATAGAAAGGACAATGAGAAGATGAAACCCAAATCCTTCAACCGCAACATGAGGAGGGAGCTCGCCGACACGCTGGCGGCCCACGGTATAGTCGCCGTCGTCGCCGCCATCGCGACCGTCAGCGCGTGGGACTACGCGAGCTGGTGGATGGCATCGCTCGCCTCCGACCTCTCCACCCTGTTGCACTTGCAGGTTGGCGACCCGGGGGCCGAGCCCGACACCGTCCTCCGCAACCCGTTGGATACGCTCGCCGACACGTTGGCAACCGGGAAAGTGGGCGGGCTGCTGGCCGCGGTCGCAGCCGTCGCAGTCACCATCATGGTCCTCGGCCTCGTCTCGTGGGCACGTTCGTGGCTGAGGCTCCACGACGGGACGTTCGCCGGCGACCGCGCGCCCACGCGCACGCACGGGGACGCCTGGCTCGAGTCGAGGCCGTCCAGGGTCGCAAGGCGCTGCCCGCCGTGGGACGGGAAGGAGGCCGCGAGGGGGCTCGTTGCGGCCGGCTGCGTCGGCGGCGGGATCGCGATGGTCCCGGCCATCCACTGTCTCATAAGGGCGGGCAGCGGCGCAGGCAAGACGAGAAGGTCTCTTGCCGTCAGCGTGGCCGCCGCGATCGACCGCAACGCCCACGGGATCCCGACCTCCGTCATCGTCCACGACCCGAAGTCCGAGATCCGCGCATGGACCGAGCCGCTCGCCAGGAGGGCCGGGATGGAGGTCGTCGCCATTCGGCTCGACGAGCCCGTCAAGTCGGCGAGGTTAAACCCCCTCGACCGCG
>USKV01000074.1 GCA_900555355.1 uncultured Collinsella sp. | reverse complement strand
CATCGCCGCGGGCGCAGATGCTATTGCGACCGGAGAGGCCGGCTACCACGTGGCGCAGGACCTTGCCTTGCGTGGCCTAAGCGTGATTCTGCTCGGCCACGACCGCTCCGAAGAGCCGTTCGTTGATATCTTGATGAACTCTGCAGTTGACGCTGGGGTCGACCCCCGTCATGCGATTAAAATACTGAACCCTTGCCAATGGTGGACTGTGACAAAAGGAGAGAACTTATGAGCGCCGGCGCTACGCTACTCAAGCTGCAACAGATCGATTTGGAGCTCGCCCGCAACAAGAGCGAACTTGCCAATATGCCGGAGCTCAAGGAGCTCGCTTCCAAGCGCAAGACCTATGTGAAGCTCAAGTCCGAGATGACCAAGCTCTACGCCCAGCGCAAGGACCTGGACATTGAGCTCGACGACCTCAACACCACCGAGATCCAGACCAACAACGCTATCGAGGCTGCCAAAAAGCGTCACGTCGACGGCTCCGACTACCGAGAGGTTCAGGACCTGGAGAATGAGCTCGCCACCTTGGCCAAGCGACTGGACAAGATTGAGCACACCCGCAAGGACGTCATCGTCGCCCATAAGGAAGCGCTCGACCGCGAGGCTCGCGCGCAGGCCATCATCGCCAAGTTCGAGGAGGGCGTGAAGGCCGATACCAAGGCCGCCCGCGCCAAGGCTGCCGACCTGCAGGCTCAGATTGACGCCGCCACTAAGGAGCGCACCGCGCTTGCCGCCACGCTGCCGGCCGACGTGCTCACCGACTACGAGCGTCTGCTCAAGCAGTTCCGCGGCCTTGCCGTCGAGACCATCCAGGGCAACATCCCCACGGTTTGCCACACCGCGCTGCAGGCATCGTCCATGAGCGACCTCAACCACGACGGCAGCGAGATTACGCACTGCCCGTACTGCCACCGCCTCCTGGTACCCCCGAGCAAGGAAGCCTAGCGATGACGGCGGCATCCAACAATTCAATGCAACTTGAGGGAAAAACGATCCTGCTAGGCATTACCGGCGGGATCGCCGCCTATAAGTCGTGCAATATCGTGCGCCTGCTGCAAAAGCGCGGCGCGCGCGTCAAGGTCGTTATGAGCGAGCACGCCACGGAGTTTGTGGGCCCGCTCACCTTCCGTGCGCTCACCAACGAGCCCGTTGCCGTGGGCCTATTCGACGATCCCTCCGACCCCATCCACCATATTTCGCTTGCACAGGAGCCCGACCTGGTGGTCGTGGCGCCCGCGACGGCCAATATCATCGCCAAGATGGCCAACGGCATCGCCGACGACCTCATCTCTACGACGCTGCTCGCCACGCCGCGACCCATTGTTATCGCGCCTGCCATGAACAACGGCATGTGGAAGGCACCGGCGACGCAGGCTAACATGGCCACGTTGCGCGACCGCGGGGCGCACGTGGTAGGACCCGGCAGTGGCTACCTTGCCTGCGGCGACGTGGACACGGGACGCATGAGCGAGCCCGAGGACATCGTCGAGGCCGTCTGCGAAGTGCTCAATCCCGTGCCGCAAGACCTGGCGGGCCAGCGCATTGTCATCACTGCCGGCCCCACGCATGAGCCGATCGATCCGGTGCGCTTTATCGGCAACCGGTCTTCGGGCAAGATGGGTATCGCCCTGGCGGGGGAGGCCGCACGCCGCGGTGCCGCCGTCACGCTCGTGCTTGGACCGACATCGCTCGACGTTCCTCACGGCGTGGAGTGCGTGCGCGTGCAGACCGCCGCAGAGATGCTCCAGGCGGCCCTGAGCGCCTTTCAGACAGCCGATGCGGCCATTTGCGCGGCCGCCGTCGCCGACTACACCCCCGCGGCCCCTGCCGACCATAAGCTCAAAAAGGCCAACGGGCGCCTGGATCGCATCGAACTGGTTGAGACAGTCGATATTTTGGCCGAGCTCTCGCGCCAGAAGGGCGAGCGATGCGTGATCGGATTTGCGGCCGAGACCGAGAACGTTGTCGAATACGCCGAGCGCAAATTGGCACGCAAAGGTTGTGATGCCATTATCGCCAACGATGTCTCGCGCGCCGATTCGGGCTTTGGAACCGATACCAACAAGGCCTGGATTGTTAGCACAGCAGGGACGCAGGAACTTCCTGTGCTAACAAAACCCCAGCTCGCAGATACAATTTTGGACTTGCTTCAAAATTTGTAAAAAAGTTCTTGCACAAGTCTAAAGTTTCGGGTTAATATACTCCCTGTTGCGAGCGAGAGCAGAGCAACAAACAAAAGCTTCGGGACGTGGCGCAGCTTGGTAGCGCACTTGACTGGGGGTCAAGGGGTCGCTGGTTCGAATCCAGTCGTCCCGACCAGAAGTTTGCAGGTCAGGCACCTAGTGCCTGACCTTTTTTGTTTTTAATCATCATGATTAAATTGCTTAAAGCACAACTTTCCCGATCGATGTAATCACCGAATCAAAACGTGTACACCAGCCACCAAAGATGCCGAAAAATGTCGCTTTTGGAGGCTGATGTACACAAATGCAGAATCCCAAGCAGCTCAGAGGCACCCTTCACATGTCTGGACTCTCTATGCTTACGCTGGATAGACATCGCCGGAACGGGTATAGTATCGAAAGTTTTGTCGTTAACCAGCGGGGGAGTCCTGTGGGCATCAAAAAGAAGATCAAAAAGGAGCTTATCGGCACTTCCGATTACCCGTCGAATAAGATCTTTACGATCTCCAATTTCATCACCTTTACGCGCCTGGTCCTCACGCTCGTCTTCCTGTACCTGTTCGTGACGGACAACAACCGTGTCGTTGCCATTGTCATCTATGCCATCGCGGCTTCCACCGACTGGATGGACGGCCAGATTGCCCGCATGACCAAAACGGTCTCGTGGCTCGGCAAGGTTATGGATCCCATCTGCGACCGCGCGCTGCTGTTTACCGGCGTGCTGGGCCTGGTGGTCCGCGGCGAGCTTCCCATCTGGGTCTGCGTACTCATCATCGGTCGCGATATCTATCTGGGTATCGGCACGCTCATCGTGCGCCATTACCACCGTCGCCCCATCGACGTCGTCTTTCCCGGAAAGATTGCCACTGCACTGCTCATGACCGGCTTCTCGCTCATGCTGCTCGGGTTCCCCGTTATTGACGGCCTGCATCTTCTACCTTCATCCCTTACGGCCTTCCCGGGCCTCAACGGAAGCTCGGTGCCCCTCGGCATCTTCTTTGTGTATGGCGGCGTCATCTTCTCCATGCTCACCGCTGTCATCTATTCCATTAAGGGAGGGTTGGCCATTAAACAGGCCATCGCGCATCCCGAGGACGAGGACATCGACTTTCTGAACCCTGAAATCGAAGACTGATTCGTTGGGGTATGATTACGTACGGTTCATTATTTGCGGCACGTCCGCGATAAGTTAGGGGTTGTCATGGACAACATGGTTAACAATATGCCTCAGAATGATAAGACTGCTGACGCTACCTGCGTATTCCGCGTGCCTTCAAGCGACGTCACCGTTCCCGACCTCATGGCCAACGTGCGCATCACCGCCCCCGTTCTGTCCATCGTCAAGGGTCCGCAGACTGGTGCCGCCTTTGAGCTCGAGGACGACGTGACCACCATCGGCCGCGATCCCGCGAACGGCATCTTCCTCAACGACATGACTGTCTCGCGCAGCCACGCACGCATTATTCGCGAGGGCCTGGGCGCCCGTATTGAGGATCTGGGCTCGCTCAACGGCACTTGGGTCGACGGCGCCATCGTCAACGGTGCTCCGCTGCACGACGGCTCTTCCGTTCAGATCGGTACGTTCACGCTCATCTACCACGAGAGCACGCCGGAGCGCATCGAAACCGGTGAGTAGGTAATGGCCGAACGCAACTATCTGAGTATCGGCCAGGTCGTCAATCTACTTCGAGGCGCATACCCCGATCTTTCGAACTCAAAAATTAGATTTCTCGAAGATGAGGGGCTCATCACCCCTCATCGTACACCTAAGGGGTATCGCCAGTACTCCAAGGAAGACGTTGACCGTCTCGAGGTCATCCTGCACCTGCAGAAGACCCGCTACATGCCGCTCAACGTCATTAAGCAGCGCTTGGAAAACGCAACGGACCTTTCCACGTTGGCTTACGAGGTGGGTCTTCTGTCCGATGTTCCGCTTAAGACGGAGCCCAAGGAAACCAAGCAAAAGCTGCATCCCATCGAGACCATTCCCGATATGCTGGGCGTCGAGATTTCGTTTATCCGTTCGCTCGCCGAGAACGACCTCATTCGCATCATCAAGAGCCCGCAAAATCGTGAGCTCGTCGATGGTCGCGATTTTCCGATCATCCGCTACTGCTCCGAGCTGTCGCGCTTCCATATCGAGCCGCGCAACCTGCGTCAGTACGTGTCTTCCGCCAACCGCGAGTCCTCGATGTTTGAGCAGGTGCTCGTGAGCATGCTCGGCATGGATACCTCCGATGACGAGCGCGACGCCAAGCTCGAGCGTGCTTTTAAGAAGCTGCACGACCTCACCGAGGGTGTGCACACCGCGCTCCTTAAGAACCGTGTCTTTGAGTCGCTCAACGCCGTGGTTGAAGACGCTGACATCGATGCTCTCGATGAGGAGATCGCGCGTTCCGAATCCACCAAGGCTAAAAGCGATGGGGCAAGCGTCCCCGCGGTTGCCGCGCACGACGAGTCGCTCGTACAGCCGTCCAAGGTCGTCGTCCCCTCGCATAGCTCGTCTGTTAACACGGGCAAATAACCGCCGTTCACTCGGCAATCCACGAAAGGTCACGCCATGTACGACTTCGAATCTCATATCGTCGATATACCCGACTATCCCGAGCCCGGAGTCGTCTTTAAGGACATCACGCCGCTCTTTGGCAATCCCGGGGCCCTGAAGGCCATGGTGGATGCCCTGGCCGAGCATTTTGCTGGCATGGGTATCACCAAGGTCGTAGGACCCGAGGCCCGCGGCTTTATGGTCGGTGTGCCCGTGGCCGTCGCCCTGGGCGCCGGCTTTGTTCCCGCACGTAAGCCTGGCAAGTTGCCGCGCGAGACCGTGAGCCAGAGCTACGAACTCGAGTACGGCACCGATTCAATTGAGATCCATGCCGACGCTATTAGCTCTAAAGATACCGTGTTGATTCTGGACGACTTGGTCGCGACGGGCGGAACCGTCGAGGCAACAGGTAAACTGGTGCGAGATATGGGCGCAAAGCTTGTAGGTTACGGTTGTATCCTTGAGCTTGCGTTTCTCAACCCGCGCAAGAAGCTCACGCCTTCTAACGAGGATGTTGAGCTCTTTAGCCTGGTAACGGTGGACTAGCCGCTACCCTTAGATACCGGAAAGGAAGCTACATGCGCACAGCAAACACGCACAGAAACATGGCACGCTGCGCTGCTACGGCAACCCTCGCTTGTGTTTTGGGCCTGGGCCTCGTGGCTCCGGCCTACGCCGATACCGCATCCGACCTTGCTGCTGCCCGTACCAAGCTCGAGCAGATTGGCACCCAAACCCAGCAAATTCATGAAGAACTCTCCGCACAGACGCAGGAGCTTGATCAGACTGCAGGCGAAATCACGCAAAAGCAGCAAGAGATTGCCGAGGGTCAGGCAAAGCTCTCTAACTACGTTGCCGGTGAGTACAAGACCGGTGGCTTGAGTCTTCTTCAGGTTCTGACGGGCGTCGACGATCTGGGCGACATGCTCAACCGCCTGTTCTACTACGGCAAGGTTTCTGACAAGCAGGCCCAGACCATTCAGGAGGTCAAGGACCTTAAGCAGCAGCTCACCGATAAGCAGACCGAGCAGGAGAAGAACGTCGCCGCGACGCAGAAGAAGGTCGACGAGCTCAATGCCCAGCAGGCTGAGGCCCAGAGTGTCGTGAACTCCCTGGATTCACAGCTGCAGGCCGAGCTTGCCGCCGAGGCCGAGGCCAACGCTGCGCTTCAGGCTGGCATAAATGCTAGCACCGCCGAAAAGGCCACGGTGAGCAACGACACCGACGGTGCGACCGAGAACACCAACAACGGTGGCCAGACCAGCAATAACAACAACCAGGGCGGCAACACTCCGGCTCCTACGCCGGCACCCGCTCCGACGCCGCAGCCCTCCACGCCTGCTCCGGCTCCGACGACTTCCGCTCCGAGCCAGTCCGTCGATGGCGGTTCTGTTGTCTCGCGTGCATACAGCAAGCTTGGTTGCGCCTATTCCTGGGGCGGAATTGGCCCGAACAGCTTCGACTGCTCTGGTTTTGTAAGCTATTGCCTTACTGGTCGCTATTGCCGCCTGGGCACCACGGGCACCTTTATGGGCTGGACCCGCGTGTCCGATCCCCAGCCTGGTGACGTCGTGGTTAACTCTTACCACACCGGCATCTACATTGGTAACGGCCAGATGATCCATGCTTCCGACTACAAGACGGGCGTTATCATCAGCTCCGTTGCCGCTGGCATGAACAACAATTACATTTTCGTTCGCTACTAAGTGTTGTAACTCAGTAAACGAAGGTGGACCTCGCATCCTTTGGGAGCGAGGTCCATTGTTTTATCTCGACCGCCCGTTTTGCGTATAAGCAACAATCTAGTTTTGAATACTAGATAGCGGCCCAATCGGTCTGCAAGATGGCTATAATTGAATGGGAACGATTAGAAAGGACCCTCTATGAGCTGGGCACTTATCTCCGATTCAAGCTGCAACCTTCGCGATTGGCAACCGACCGCGCCCCATACCATCTTTGCATTTGCGCCCCTCAAAATTCGAGTGGGGGAGCGTGAATTCGTCGATGACCTTTCGCTCGATGTTCATGAGCTCAACTGCGCTGTTCAGGCGGAGATGAACGCTTCTTCGAGCGCTTGTCCCAGCGTAGGGGAGTGGGCCGAGCTCTTCAAATTGGCAGACATGACCATCTGCATGCCGATCTCTGAGGGCGTGTCGGGCAGCTACAACGCTGCAGCCACGGCTCGCGATATGGTTCTTGCCGAGGAGCCCGACCGGCAGATTCATCTGGTCAATTCACGTGCGGCTGGCGGCAAAATGGACCTCATTTTCTTGCTGTTCGACCGCTACCTTGCAAGCAATCCGGATGTCGCATTCGAGGACGCTTGCGCATACTTCGATAGCCTTGAGCAGAACAGCAAAATCCTCTTCAGCTTATGCAATTACGAAAACCTCGCCAAAGC
>USKV01000073.1 GCA_900555355.1 uncultured Collinsella sp. | reverse complement strand
CCCGTCTTGAACGGGCGCGAACGAGGGGAGCTTGAATGTTCTGCCGAAAATGCGGGTCGAAAATCGAGGACGGAGCCCAGTTCTGCGCCGTATGCGGCGCATCCGTCGTGCCAGATGATCAAGCGCAAACGGGAGGGGCGAACCCCTCGCCCGTTGATGTCGCAACACCTACCGGGTCGCAGCAAGTCGATATGGCGGCAGAGGCGGTCGCGTCCAGCCCCAAACGTTCCAAGAAGCCGTTCATCATCGCTGCCGTCGTGGTGGCTCTGCTCGCCGTGGGTGGCGGAGCCGGTTATTACTTTGGCGTCTATGCGCCGGAGCAGGCGCGCGAGGCTACCGAGCAAGAGGCCCTCGCCGCAAAGCACGCCGTGCGGTTTACGGTCTCGGCCGAGGGGTGGGACACATCGGCTGGCGCGAGCAGGCTGCCGTTGCATATTACCGGCAAGGAGGCGCGCGGCAAGAAGGTCGACGTCGTTCGCTATGTTGACAGCACGGGAGCGGGCGTCGAGCTCCGTCGCGGCAGCTATAAGGCCGAGGTCGCAGCCTCGCCCATCGCAGCCGACGGCACCATCTACGCCGTGCCGGGCGAAAAGGTCGACGTCAAGGTTAGCAAGAAGGCGGAGGGCAAAAAGAGCATCGATGCCGGCAACGTTTCGCTCGCTTCGGTCGAGGCAACCGAGGTGACCGACGACGAGATTGCCGCCGCCAAGAAATACGCCGAGGAAGATGCAGGCGCCAAGAAGGCAGGCTTTTCCTTTGATGCCGACGCACTGGCACAGACCGCAACCAAACGTCGTGACGACGCCGTAGCCGACAAACAAGCCGAGGAAGAGGCCAAGCGCCAGGCAGAAGAGGCAAGACAGGCAAGAACCATCGAAACCGATGATTATACGATGGTTTTGCCAGACTGGTTCCCGATCGATGAATACGAGGTCACGAAGGGGGACGGGTGGTACGTTAGACTTACTAAGAGGGGAGATGACTCAGATCCGATTGTTGTCGATTTGATAGCTTACGATCCCAACAAATCCGGAGGTCACGGCTGCACGGGCAACGCAATGGAAGTGGAAATTGGAGTAGCCTCGTCGGGCAATCGGGTTATCGTCTTTACACAGGGCGGGACAGACCAGACCCGACCCCTTGGATTGTCCCAGGTAGATTTCTGCAAAACGCTTGCCTCCTGCATGACGCTCAAGTAATCGGCACGCTCCAGCCAAAGCATTCTTCCAAGAAACGAGGGACTCCATCGAGAGTGGATTTTCTCCCACTTTTGGCCTGCATCTTGGCCAAAAGTGGGAGATTATCCACTCTCATGTGTTGTGCGTCCGATAATCCACTCTCATGCGTCCGAAAATCCACTCTCGTTCCTCAACAACTATGCCCTGGCTCCCAACAGATCCATTTGTGCGGGGGAGTTGTGGAGTTGTGCAGGCAGACGAGGTTTTTCTGGAAATACGCACCCAATGCGCGTATAGTACCGATTGTTTTGTCGGCTCCTGCTGCGTCGAGTCCAAACCGCAAAATGCCATGAGCGGCGCGGATGCAGCCAGGAGGCACGAGGACAACCCATCGTGGCCACGCCCCGTGCTTAAAACCCCAAGAAGGAGTGAACAATGGCAGAAGAGAAGTATGTGCCGCGTCTGAAGACCAAGTACAACAACGAGGTCAAGCAGCAGCTTCAGGACAAGTTCCAGTACGAGAACGTCATGATGATCCCCAAGTTTGAGAAGATCGTCGTGAACATGGGTGTCGGCGAGGCCGCTACCGATTCCAAGGCCATCGACGGTGCCGTGCGCGACCTGCGCGCCATCACCGGCCAGCAGCCGATGATCACCCGTGCCCGCAAGTCCATCGCTACCTTCCGCCTGCGCGCTGGTATGCCGATCGGCTGCAAGGTTACCCTGCGTGGCGACCGTATGTGGGAGTTCTTCGATCGTCTGACCTCCGTCGCGATCCCCCGTATCCGCGACTTCCGCGGCATCTCCGCCAAGAGCTTCGACGGCCGTGGTAACTTCTCCATGGGCGTCACCGAGCAGCTCATCTTCCCCGAGATCGACTTCGATTCCGTCGATCACCAGCGTGGTATGGACATCACTTTCGTGACCACCGCCAACACCGATGAGGAGGCCAAGGCCCTTCTGGACGCCTTCGGTTTCCCGTTCAAGAAATAGGTTCACCTGCCCTATAAGCGCCGTTCCCACAAGGGGGCGGCGCTTGGGGCGAACAATACTCTATGTGAGGAGGATATAAGTGGCTAAGACATCGATGATCGTCAAGTGCAATCGCAAGCAGAAGTTCTCTACTCGTGAGTACACGCGCTGCCAGCGCTGCGGCCGTCCGCACTCTGTGTACCGCAAGTTCGGCCTGTGCCGTGTCTGCTTCCGCGAGCTTGCACTCAAGGGCGAGCTTCCCGGCGTTAAGAAGGCCAGCTGGTAAGTCACTACCAGCGTTTCAAGCATCAGTTTGGAACAGGGAAAACGCGCTAAAAAGGCTTTGCCGTTAAGGGCGGCGAAGAACCAAGAGCACGTGTTCATCAAGAACGAAGGAGAATCTGTATGAACCTTACAGACCCGATCGCAGATATGCTTACGCGCATCCGTAACGCTAACTCTGTGAACAAGGCCACGGTCTCCATGCCGAGCAGCAAGAAGCTCGTCGAGATCGCTCGTGTTCTGCACGAGGAGGGCTACATCGAGGGCTACGATGTCGAGGACACCGTTCCCCAGAAGACTCTGCACATCACGCTTAAGTATGGTCCCAAGAAGGCTAAGGTCATCAACGGCATCCGCCGCATTTCCAAGCCGGGCCTGCGTAAGTACACCGGCGTTGCCGACATGCCCCGCGTCCGCGGTGGCCTTGGTACCGCCATTATTTCCACCAGCCATGGCGTCATGACCGACCGCGATGCTCGCAAGCACAACGTCGGCGGCGAGATCATCGCTTACGTCTGGTAATTCGCTCGGTAGGTAGAAGGAAAGGAGATCACCGTGTCTCGTATCGGTAATAAGCCTGTCCAGATTCCCGCCGGAGTCGAAGTGGCAGTCAACGGCAACAACGTTGTCGTCAAGGGCCCCAAGGGCCAGCTCGAGCTCGATGTCTTTGAGAAGCTCGCTATCAACGTCGAGGACAACGTCCTCACCGTTTCCCGTCCCGACGACGAGCGTGAGACCCGTGCCCGCCACGGCCTCACCCGCGCCCTCATCCACAACATGGTTGTCGGCGTTTCCGAGGGCTTCGAGAAGAAGCTCGAGCTCGCCGGCGTCGGTTACCGCGTGCAGCAGAAGGGCAAGAACCTCGAGTTCTCCCTGGGCTTCTCGCACCCCGTGATCGTCGAGGCTCCCGAGGGCATCACCTTCGAGGTTCCCGACAACACCCACGTGAACGTCAAGGGTATCAACAAGCAGCAGGTCGGTCAGATCGCCGCTGAGATCCGCGGTCATCGTCCTCCCGAGCCTTACAAGGGCAAGGGTATCCACTACGTTGGCGAGCACATCCGCCGCAAGCTGGGTAAGGCCGCCAAGTAGTCGTAACCGACTCACTCGCATAAGACCAGCACCCCGTCAGGTGCTGGCAAGATCAACCTTTTTAGGAGTTTACGTATGAACAAGCATAAGGCGAAGCTGGAAGGCCTCAAGCGTCGTCAGCGTCGTGTTCGCGGCAAGGTCTCGGGTACCGCCGAGCGTCCGCGTCTTCGCGTGACCCGTACTAACGCCAACATCTATGCCCAGATCATCGACGACAGCAAGGGCTCCAGCCTGACGCTCGTCTCTGCCTCGACCCTCGAGGCCGAGTTCAAGGGCACCCACACCTCGAACAAGGAGGCTGCGGAGAAGGTCGGTCAGCTCGTTGGCAAGCGCGCCATCGAGGCCGGCATCACCAAGGTCGCCTTCGATCGTGGTGGCCGTATCTACCATGGCCGCGTCAAGGCCCTCGCCGACGGTGCTCGTGCCGCCGGTCTCGAGTTCTAGGAGGTATGTAGCACATGGCTCGTAATCAGAAGCAGCAGCGCGAGGCCTCCGAGTTCGAGGAGCGCGTCGTTTACATCAACCGCGTGTCGAAGACCGTCAAGGGTGGTCGTCGCATGAGCCTCGTCGCTCTCGTCGTCGTTGGCGACGGCAAGGGCAACGTCGGCGTTGGCATGGGCAAGTCCGCTGAGGTGCCCCTGGCCATCTCCAAGGCATCTCTCGATGCCAAGAAGAACATGTTCCACGTGCCGGTGACCGAGCAGGGCACCATCCCGCACGAGGTTCTCGGCCACTTTGGTGCCGGCCGCATCATCATCAAGCCCGCTGTCGAGGGTACCGGCGTTATCGCCGGCGGCGCTGTGCGTCCCCTCTTTGAGCTTGCTGGCATCAAGAACGTCCTGTCCAAGTCCCTCGGTACCGACAACGGCCTCAACATCATCAAGGCTGCCGTCGAGGGCCTCAAGGAGCTCTCCAGCCCTGAGGACGTCGCGGCTCGCCGTGGCCTGACGGTCTCCGAGATGTTCGTCGGTAAGGAGAACTAAGCATGGCTGACACCATCAAGATCAAGCAGGTCCGCAGCACCAATGGTTGCAAGCAGGACCAGGTCCGTACTGTCCGTGCCCTCGGTCTCCACAGGATCCGCGAGGTTCGCGAGATTGCTGACAACGAGTCCGTCCGCGGCATGATCTTCAAGGTCAAGCACCTTGTCGAGATTGTAGAGGAGTAGCAAATGCAGCTTCACGATCTTACTCCCGCGCCCGGTTCCACCAAGAACCGCAAGCGCGTCGGCCGTGGCAATTCTTCGGGTCACGGCACCACTTCTGGCCGCGGCCAGAAGGGCCAGGGTTCCCGCTCTGGTGGCACCAAGGGTGCCGGCTTCGAGGGTGGCCAGACTCCGCTGGCTATGCGCCTGCCCAAGCTTCCGGGCTTCCGCAACCCCCGTCGTATCGAGTACACCGCTGTTAACGTTGAGCGTCTCGAGCGTAAGTTCGAGGACGGCGCTGTGATCGACGGTGCCGCTCTTAAGGCCGCTCGCATCACCAAGAGCGAGTTCGAGCCCGTCAAGGTGCTCGGCAATGGTGAGCTCACCAAGAAGTTCACGGTCAAGGTCGACAAGGTCAGCGCCTCTGCGCAGGCCAAGATCGAGGCCGCCGGCGGAAAGGTCGAGCTGCCGTGCTAAATGGTCTTAAGAATGCTTTCCGCATCAAAGAACTGCGCGAAAAGATTCTTTTTACCATAGCTATGCTCGTCGTGTACCGCATTGGTGCGCACGTTCCTGTGCCCGGCATTCCCTTCCAGGGGATGCTGGGCCTTTTCTCGACCGATAACAATTCGGTCGCCGCAGGTGCTATGGCCCTCCTGAATCTTTTCTCTGGCGGTGCGTTGAGCTATGTGTCGGTGTTTTCGCTGGGCATCATGCCTTACATCACCAGCTCGATCATCCTCCAGATGCTCCAGGCCGTCGTGCCTTCCCTGCATGAGCTTGCCCGCGAGGGCGAGGTTGGTCAGACCAAGATTACGCAGTATTCGCGTTACCTCACCCTGGCTCTGGCAATCCTCAACTCCGTGGGTTACCTCTTCCTCTTTAAGAGCTTCGGCATCAGCTTTAATGGCGCCGGCGCTCCCGAGATCATCTTTGACTTCATGATCGTCGGTACGCTCACCGCGGGCGCCATGCTGATCATGTGGATTGGTGAGCTCATCACCCAGCGCGGTATCGGCAATGGCATGTCGTTGATCATCTTCGCGAACATCATGGCCGGTCTGCCGCAGGCTATCTTCTCCAGCACCGAGGGCAATGCCGGTGGCATCATCACCATGGTGATCATCTGCGCCATCATCCTGCTGGTTATTCCGCTGATCGTTTTCCTTGAGCGCGGCCAGCGCCGCATCCCGGTCTCCTACGCCAAGCGCGTCGTGGGCCGTCGCATGATGGGTGGCCAGACCACCTACTTGCCCATCAAGGTCAACACCGCGGGCGTCGTGCCGATTATCTTCGCTTCGGCGCTGCTGTACTTCCCGGCTCAGATTGCCGTGTTCTTCCCCGGCATCGGCTGGATTCAGGCAGTTGCCTCTGCGCTTTCGACCGGTTGGCTCAACTGGGTGCTTAATGTTGTCCTCATCGTGTTCTTCGCGTACTTCTACACCTCCATGGTGTTCAACCCCGATGACACCGCCGACAACCTTAAGAAGCAGGGCGGCTTTATTCCGGGTGTTCGTCCGGGTAGGGCTACCGCGGCCTACATCAAGAACGCGCTCAACAAGATTACGCTTCCCAGCGCTGTCTTTTTGGCGCTCATCGCCATCGTGCCTTCGATCATCTTCTCCTTCACGGGTAACCAGCTGATTCAGGCATTTGGCGGCACGTCCATCCTCATCATGGTCGGCGTCGTGCTCGACACGGTCGATAAGCTCGAAGGCCAGATCAAGATGTATGATTACGATGGATTCTTTAAATAGGCTAGAGGAGGATTGCTCATGAACCTCGTATTGCTCGGAGCTCCGGGTGCCGGTAAGGGCACCGTCGCACAGGAGCTCGTCGCCGAGTTCGGCGTCGCTCACATTTCCACGGGCGACCTGCTGCGTGCTGCCGTCAAGGGTGGCACCGAGCTTGGTATTCAGGCTAAGAAGTACATGGACGCCGGCGAGCTCGTTCCCGACCAGCTCGTGATTGACCTTGTCAAGGAGCGCCTTGCCGCCGATGACGCCCAGCAGGGTTTCATTCTCGATGGCTTCCCGCGCAATACCGCCCAGGCTGTGACGCTCGATTCCGAGCTCTCTGCCATGGGTCGCGAGATCGACTGCGCCCTTCTGGTCGACGTGGCCCCCGAGGTCATCATCGATCGTCTGTCTTCGCGTCGCACCTGCCGCGCCTGCGGTTACACCGGCACCGCTGCCGATGCTACCTGCCCCAAGTGCGGTGGCGAGATGTATCAGCGCGACGACGACAAGCCCGAGACCATCAAGAACCGTCTCGACGTCTACGAGAAGTCCACGAGCCCGCTCGTCGACTACTATCGTGGCCAGGGTCTGCTCAAGTCGGTCAACGGTGACCAGGCTCGCGAGACCGTGTACGGGGATGTCAAAGAGGCTCTCGGTCTATGATCAAGATTAAGTCTGCAACGCAAATCGAGCTGATGAAGAAGGCAGGAGCGCTATCTAAGATGGCGCTC
>USKV01000072.1 GCA_900555355.1 uncultured Collinsella sp. | reverse complement strand
GGCAGTTCTGGAGCGAAACCTCATGGGGCCCCATCGACTACCTGCTAGTCGACATGCCTCCGGGAACGGGCGACGTCGCCCTCACGGTCTTCCAGTCGCTGCCCGTCGATGGCATCGTCATCGTCACGAGCCCGCAGGATCTGGTCTCGATGATCGTCGCCAAGGCGGTCAACATGGCCGAGAAGATGAACGTCCCCATTCTGGGAATCGTCGAAAACATGAGCTATATCGAGTGCCCCGATTGCGGCAAGAAGATCGAGGTCTTTGGCAAGAGCAAGCTCCCCGAGGTCGCCGAGCGTTACAACCTCGAGATCCTAGGGCAGCTTCCCATCAATCCGGCACTCGCCGAGGCTTGCGATAAGGGCGAGGTTGAGACCGCACTGCCCGTACGTATGCTGCCCCAGGCCGTCTCTGCCGTCGAGGCCATTGCCCCGCACGAGACCGCCGAGGCCTAAGTGAACACAAACGCCTCCTATGACGTCTTGGTAATCGGCGGCGGGGCCTCGGGTCTCGCCGCCGCCATTACTGCCGCGCGCGCAGGCAAAAACGCCTGCATCGTTGAGCGCGATGTCGCCTGCGGCCTTAAACTCCTTGCGACCGGCAACGGCCGCTGCAACCTTTCCAACGAATCAATTGATTTCCAGCGGTACAACCACCCCGCATTCGTCGAATCCGTCATGGGTCCCCAGCCCGAGCAAGAGCTCGGCAGTTTCTTCTCCTCTATGGGCATCATGACGGCCTCCGAGGAGGGCCGGCTGTATCCGCGCTCCCTTCGTGCCGAATCGGTGCGCGATGCGCTTCTCAACGCTTGCAATCACCTGGATATCACCTTGATCTGTGGAGCAAACGTCGCCTCGGCACTCAAAGCCCCCGAGGGCTGGACACTCCAAATAGATCGTCCCGCGCGAGCACTCAAGGCAAAAAAGCACGACGACCGAAAATCGGAACTCCGCTCGCTTCGGAAGGCGCTCGCCGACACCTCTCGCAGGAACGAGACGCTGCAGGCAAAGGCCGTAATTATCGCTACGGGCGGCAGCCCCGCCGACATCGCGAAGACGTTCAATCTTTCCCTCACACCGCAGCACCCCGTCCTCTGCCCTGTGTCGGCATCGGTCTTCGGCGACCAGACTGCGCTCAAGACACTGGATGGCCTGCGCGTCCGCGCCCGTTTGACGCTCACCCGCAATCACGAGGAGCTCTGGCGCGAAGACGGCGAAGTGCTCTTCCGAACCTTTGGCATCTCGGGCGTTGCCGCCTTCAACCTCTCCCGTCGCGTCCAGCGCGGCGACACGATTCTGCTCGACGTTTTCCCCGACCTCTCCAAAGACGAGTTGCTCGATATGCTCAACCAGCGAGTTGAGTTGCTCGGCGGCTTTTCGCCCCGCGACCCCCGCTGGCTCGACGGCATGCTCGCCCCGCAGTTCTCACACGTTGTCTGCACCGCATTCGAACAGTGCCACCCTGGGTCGCACGACGTCATCCATCTAGTCTCAATCCTCAAGCACTTTAAGCTGCTCGTCGAGGGAACGACAGAGGAGCGTTCGGCCCAGGTCACGCGCGGCGGCGTGCCCATCGAGAGCGTCTCAGCTCCCAACCTCTGCGTGAGCAACGCGGCAGGTGCCCCACTTTACATCTGTGGCGAGGCGCTCGACATCGATGCCGATTGCGGCGGTTTCAACCTTGCGTGGGCTTGGATCTCGGGCATTCGCGCTGCAAGCAGCCTATAGCCGCGCAGTCTATAATCAAAACGCATTCGGGCCGTCTGGGACACCGGGCGGCCTCTTTCTTGCATCTAAGGAGACCTCGATGATCGAAATCACCCAAGTCCACGCGTCACTCGATGAGGCCGGCGACGAAACTGCCTGCCTTGCTATTGGTAGACGCGCCGTCAAGCGAGCTCTGCGATGCGAGGATTCCCAGATTAAAGCCATTGAGCTCCATCGCAAGTCAATCGACGCCCGTAAAAAGCGAGATGTCCATTTTATTTTGAGCTTTCGAGTTGAGCTGACAAGCTCCCGACTCGAGCAGGAGGTGGTCGACCGCGTCGCCGAGCGCGACCGCTCGCGCATCCGCATGGTAGACGGCGAGACTCCTTCATTCCCCAACCCTGTCCCGAATGCACCCAAGGGGCGTCCCGTCGTTGTCGGCGCCGGTTGCGCCGGGCTCTTCGCCGCCCTCACCCTTGCCGAAGCGGGCCTTAAACCCCTGCTCATCGAGCGCGGCGACCCCGCACTTCGCCGCTCGGAAGCGATTGATCTCTTTCTTAAGGAGCGTATCCTCGACCCCGAAAGCAATATCCAATTTGGCCTGGGCGGCGCAGGGACCTTCTCGGACGGCAAGCTCAACACGGGAACCAAGAATCCTGCCCATCGACTGATTCTTGAAACCTTCGTCGAAGCGGGCTCACCTCGCGACATCCTGTGGGACGCCAAGCCGCACATTGGCTCCGACATCCTCCCCACCGTCGTCACCAACATTTCTCAGCGCATCGAGCAGCTCGGAGGTGTCGTCCGTTATCGAACAAAGCTCGTCAATATTCGAACCGATGGTTCTGGTGCCATCACCGGCATCGATGTCCAACCGCCCCAAGAAACCACAAGCGAGACAATCGCCACAAAGCACCTCATTCTCGCCTGCGGCCATTCCGCCCGCGACGTATTCGAGCTTCTCAAAGAACATAACGTTGCCCTCGCGCAAAAGACCTTTGCCATGGGTGTGCGCATCGAGCATCCACAGCGCGACATCGACCGTGCCCAATATGGCCCTTCGGCGGGGCACCCGGCACTCGGAGCAGCCCCCTACAAGCTTGTTGCCCATCTCCCCAACGGCCGCAGCGTGTTCTCGTTTTGCATGTGCCCCGGCGGACAGGTTGTCGCGGCTTCTTCCGAGCAGGGCCATCTGTGCGTCAACGGCGCCAGCCTCAATGCCCGCGACGGGCGCAACGCGAATGCCGCCCTACTCGTTAACGTCACACCTGACGACCTTCCCAGCGATGATCCGCTCGCAGGCATTGAGCTCCAGCGCGCCTGTGAGCGAGCCGCTTATCGCCTGGGTGGCTCCAACTGGAACGCGCCGGCACAGCTCGTCGGAGATTTCCTTGCGGGGCGCGCCAGCACGGCACCCGGAAAGGTAAAGCCCACCTATCCGCTCGGTGTGACCTGGACGGCAATTGACGAAGCCCTGCCGCAGCATATCGTCGAGTCGCTCCGCCTGGGACTTCCCCTACTCGGAAAAAAGCTACGTGGCTACGACCGCCCCGATGCCGTTCTTACCGGCGTGGAGACGCGTTCGAGCTCACCGGTCACTGTCACCCGAGACCGAGCGTGCCATGCCGTGTCGACCCCGGGTCTCTACCCTTGCGGCGAGGGTGCCGGATATGCCGGCGGCATCATGAGCGCGGCCACCGACGGCATCCGTTGCGCCGAGGCGCTGATAGCAGACCTCTAGCGCACGAACTCTCGCGTCTGAACGACACAGGCCCCGAGCTCCACAGGGAACTCGGGGCCTGTTCGCTACTTCCTGAATCTTGCACCCTGGCGTTTTCTGCCCGAAGCAAAGGTAGAGCCCTTGCGAGCCTGCGAACGCAAACGCTCGATCGTTTCGTCCTCAGATGCGCCCTCAAGCATCGCCCGAATCTGAACGACGGCATCGCGCAGACGCGCCGCCTCCTCAAAGTCCATGGCGGCAGAAGCGTTGCGCATATCCTCTTCCATGGTTTCGACGATCCGCACAAGCTCGTCATGCGGCAGTTCTTCCAACTGCTCCGCAAGTGTCTGCTCGGGTGCCACCGTTTCCGGCACGCCGCCCTCGCCCGACTCATCGGGCGTATAGAATGCGCCATGGCCAAGGGAGTCGCCCTTCGAGCGCCCCTTGGAACCCACGGTTTTTTCGGCCTCGGCAATAAAACTTGAGATGTCGTTGATGGCTTTGCGCACCGTCTTGGGCACAATGCCATGCTCTTCGTTATATGCCATCTGAATCTCGCGACGGCGCTGCGTCTCCTCGATGGCTTCTTTCATCGAATCGGTCACAACGTCTGCATACATGATGACCTCGCCGTCGGCATTACGGGCCGCACGACCAATCGTCTGAATCAACGAACGGCGGTTGCGCAA
The DNA here is from genome assembly GCA_900555355.1 of uncultured Collinsella sp. Lineage (GTDB taxonomy): Bacteria > Actinomycetota > Coriobacteriia > Coriobacteriales > Coriobacteriaceae > Collinsella. Next base: position 3,097 of record USKV01000072.1, on the reverse strand, counting down.
GAAGCCTTCCTTGTCAGCGTCGAGAATTGCCACCAGCGAGACCTCAGGAAGGTCCAGACCCTCGCGGAGCAGGTTGATGCCGACGAGAACATCAATCTTTCCCTCGCGCAGCGTTCGCAGGATCTCGACACGGTCCATTGTCGCCGTATCAGAGTGCATGTAATTGACCTTAATGCCGGCATCAAGCAGATGGTCGGTCAGGTCCTCGGCCATGCGCTTGGTGAGCGTGGTCACCAGCACGCGCTCCTTGCGGGCAACGCGCTCGCGAATCTCGTCCTCAAGATCGTCAATCTGTCCACGAACCGGACGCACATCGATCTTGGGGTCGAGCAGACCGGTCGGACGAATAATCTGCTCAACGTCGTTCTGGCTCACCCGCAGCTCATAGTCGCCCGGTGTTGCCGAAACGTAGATGAACTGGGGTATCCTTGCCTCAAACTCATCGAAACGAAGCGGGCGGTTATCGAGTGCCGAAGGCAGACGAAAACCGTGCTCCACCAGCGTCACCTTACGCGAGCGGTCACCTTCGTGCATGCCGCGGATCTGCGGCACCGTCACATGGCTCTCATCGATGATGCAGAGCATGTCCTTAGGAAAGTAATCGATCAGGGTAAACGGTGGCTCGCCCGGTTTTCGACCGTCCAGATGACGCGAGTAGTTCTCGATGCCGTTGCAAAAGCCCATCGTCTCGAGCATCTCAAGATCATAATCGGTGCGCTGCTGCAGACGCTGTGCCTCGAGCAGCTTATCAGTCGCCTTGAGCTCGGCCACACGCTTCTCGCACTCTTCACTGATTGATTTCAGAGCCGCTTTGACCTTAGGCTTCTCAGTCACGTAGTGCGAGGCCGGCCACACGGGAATGGCCTCGTACTCACGTAGCATCTCGCCGGTGACCTCGTCGATCTCGGCAATCAGCTCAACCTCGTCGCCAAAGAACTCAAACCGCAACGGATGCTCGGCATAGGGTGGATACACGTCGACGACATCGCCGCGCACGCGGAAGGTGCCACGTGCCAAATCATAGTCATTGCGATCGTACTGGATATCGATAAGCGCATGGATAAAGTCATCGCGCTCGAGCGGCACCTTCTTGTCGACGTTCGGAGCTAGGCCCGCATAGTCCTCGGGAGAACCGATGCCATAGATACACGAGACCGATGCGACGACGATCACATCGCGTCGAGATAGCAGCGATGCGGTCGCCTGATGCCGCAACATCTCGACTTCTTCGTTAATCGAGGAATCCTTCTCGATATAAGTATCGCTTTGCGGCACATACGCCTCGGGCTGATAGTAGTCATAGTACGAGACGAAGTAGACCACAGCGTTGTTGGGAAAGAACTCTTTGAGCTCGCTCGCAAGCTGAGCGGCGAGCGTTTTATTCGGAGCCATGACCAGCGTCGGCTTTCCCAGGGCCTCAATAGTCTTTGCCATCGTGAAGGTCTTGCCCGAACCAGTCACGCCCAGCAAAACCTGATAGCGGTCTCCGTCCCTCACGCCCTGCACAAGCGACTCAATGGCCTTAGGCTGGGAACCGGCAGGCTCATAGGGAGACACGACCTTAAACGGCACGTCAGAGCCTTCAACGCCAAAGCGCTTAAGTTCACCACCAACGCGTTCTACTTCAAATTCCGCCATGGATACTCCTAACTCATATATCTGCAGTATACGCAGGCGGCAGGCATAGTCCTATACGAACCGATCGGGATAGAGGGTCTTGTAGCGAACCCAGGCATTATTGACACGAATCAGATACGCCTGCGTCTCGGGAAAGGTGATTGCATTATGAAGCGACGTACTCTGCTGCGCCCATCCGTCGACATTGCCCATGCCGGCGTTATAGGCGGCAATGGCACTGTCAGTCGACCCGTTAAAATACGCTAGAAGATACGAGAGATACGCACAGCCAAACTCGATATTCGTAGCCGGATCGTTAAGGTTGTCGGCCGAATACTCGCCACCGTCGACAAGGCCCTTGGCGATCATATCCTGGGCAGTCTCGGGCATCAGCTGCATCAATCCCTGAGCGCCTTGATTCGACTCAGCCTCGGGATCCCAATTCGATTCCGACTTTATGACAGCACACACCAGATACGGATCGAGATTGTGCGAAATGCTCGATTGCTTTATGTACGCCTCGTAGTCAATCGGATACAAAGGCTTAAAGAAGGCAGCAGGTGCATACGAGTAGACGAGCGAAATAATGCCGAAGACGAACATAACGGCAAGTGGCGCCACGCGATACCACGTAAAGAAACGTGTCTTAGGCATCGGGCTCCTCCTTATCCACTACGTCCCCAAAGCCATGGCGCGCAAGCCATGCGTCCAGTTGTTCAAAGAGCGAGTTATCGCCTGCCGCATTATCGATTACCGTCGTAGCGAGAGTGCAAAGCGAAGCCTCATCAGGTTGGCATGCAGAGCGCGCATCAAAATCAGAGGACTCCATACCACGATGAATGGCACGCTCGCGACGAACTGCTAAAGGAGCGCTGATAACCAGAATTTCATCAGCCAGGCCAAAGGCATCCTCAAAACCAGTCGGGGCAGAAACCTCAACAACCGCAAAGGGGTAACGGGGGGACGAAACCGTACAGCAAACAGGATCGAGAATCCTCAGTGACAGCTGTTCGATGAGAACCGGATGAACGATGCCATTGAGCCGCGCAACTGTATCAGGAGAGGCGAAAGCTCGAGCGGCGAGGACATTGCGGCGAATGCCGCCCTCCCCGTCCAGAATGTCCCAACCGAATTCTTCCGCGAGGGCATTGACGATATCGGAGCCTGGCACATACAGAGATTTGGCAAGCTCATCCAGATCGATAAGCATGGCGCCATGAGATTTGAGATAGCGGCAGGCAGTCGACTTACCCGAAGCAATATTGCCCAAGACAAATACGGTAAACATCAAGCCCTCCCTAACGCCAATGCGAGTAATTATCGCTCAAATACACTAGATGGACTCAAAATACAGCCAAACAGTAAGAGCACATACGGGGGAGCTAGGTCCCAAAGTACAACGTGTATACAACGCAAAAAAGGGGGAGGCCGCGAGGCCTCCCCCTTCTTCAAGTCATCCGACGGCTCGGTGCCGTCCACC
>USKV01000071.1 GCA_900555355.1 uncultured Collinsella sp. | reverse complement strand
CCGTCGACGCGCTCGACAAGCCCGTCGCGCCCACGCCCGCCGAGGATACCGAGGTGCCCGCCGCCGTGCGCATGGCCAAGCTCGGGTATCACTGGGATGATGTTGACGAGGTCGTGCGTCCCATGGCCCAGCAGGGCAAGGCCCCGCTCGCCTCGATGGGCATCGATGCGCCGCTGGCCTGCCTGTCCAAGAAGACGCGCTCGTTCTTTGACTACTTCTATCAGCTGTTCGCTCAGGTCACGAACCCGCCCATCGACGCCCTTCGCGAGCATATGGTCACCTCGACCACGCTCTACCTGGGCAACCACGGCAACCTGCTCGAGGACTCCCGTACGGCCTGCCAGCTGGTGCGCCTGGAGCGCCCGTTGCTCAACGAGGAGGAGTTCGAGCGTATCTGCGCCATCGACCGCGTGGGCTTTAAGACCCGCCGTTTCCGTGCCGTGTACCGCCGCGATGCCGGCGAGGGCGCGCTGCAGGCCGCGCTCAAGCAGCTTGCAGAGGACGTTGAGGCTGCGGTCCGCGACGGCGTGAACATCGTGGTGTTGAGCGATCGTGCCGCTGCGGGCGAGGTGCCCGTGCCGTCGCTGCTCGCCGTGGGCTGCGTGCACAACCACCTGATCCGCGCCGGCGTGCGCACCTTTGCCGACATCGTGGTGGAGTGCGGCGACGCCGTGTCCCCGCACGACTTTGCGGCACTGGTGGGCTACTCCGCGAGCGGCATCTATCCGTACAACGCACATGTGTGCATCCGCGATCTGGCGGCGCGCGGCGACCTGGACGTGACGGCCGAGCAGGGCATCGCCAACTACAACAAGGCTGCGACCGCCGGCATCGTCTCCATCATGTCCAAGATGGGCATCTCCACGGTGCAGAGCTACCATTCGGCGCAGATCTTCGAGGCCGTGGGCTTTACGCCGGAGTTCGTCAACGCGTACTTCGCCGGCACGGTGAGCCGTGTGGGCGGCATGGGTGTCGAGGACGTTGAGCGTGAGCAAAATGAGCGCTACGACGCCGCGCTCGCTATCCTTAAGAGCCCGGCTCCCGATCAGCTGCCCACGCTGGGTCTGACCAAGTGGCGCCCGCTCGGCGGCGAGGATCACCTCATCGATCCGCAGACTGTCTACCTGTTGCAGACCGCCTGCCGTGAGGGCAGCTACGACACCTTTAAGGAGTACAGCGCCCGCCTGCACCGCACCGGTCGTGCCGTGCGCCTGCGCGACTTGCTCGACTTTGATGCCAGCGGCCGCACTCCGGTGGCACTCGACGAGGTCGAGCCCGCGCTCAGCATCGTCCGCCGCTTTAACACCGGTGCCATGTCGTACGGCTCCATCAGCAAAGAGGCACACGAGTGCATGGCCATCGCCATGAACCGCCTGCACGGCCGTTCCAACTCCGGCGAGGGCGGTGAGGATCCGCGTCGCGAGACGCCGCTGGCCAACGGCGATTCCAAGAACTCCGCGATCAAGCAGGTAGCAAGCGCGCGCTTTGGCGTGACGAGCCGCTACCTGTGCAGCGCCTTCGAGATTCAGATCAAGATGGCCCAGGGCGCCAAGCCCGGCGAGGGTGGCCACCTGCCCGGCAAGAAGGTCTACCCCTGGATCGCCGAGGTCCGTCAGTCCACGCCCGGCATCGGCCTGATCTCGCCTCCGCCGCACCACGACATCTACTCCATCGAGGACCTGGCGGAGCTGATCTTCGATCTTAAGAACGCCAACCCCGGTGCGCGCGTGTCGGTCAAGCTGGTCAGCGAGGCCGGCGTCGGCACCATCGCCACCGGTGTGGCCAAGGGCGCTGCCGACAAGATCTTGATCAGCGGCCACAATGGCGGCTCAGGTGCCGCGGCGCGCGATTCCATTTGGCACGCCGGCCTGCCGCTGGAGCTTGGCCTTGCCGAGGCCCAGCAGACGCTGCTGCAAAACGGCCTGCGCTCGCGCGTGGTGCTCGAGGCCGACGGCAAGCTCATGGACGGCACCGATGTTGCCGTCGCCTGCCTGCTGGGTGCCGAGGAGTTTGGCTTTGCGACCATGCCGCTCATCTCCATGGGCTGCCTCATGCAGCGCGACTGCCAGCAGGATACCTGCCCGGCCGGTATCGCCACGCAAAACTGCCGCCTGCGTCGCGGCTTCCGCGGCAAGCCCGAGCACGTCGAGCACTTTATGCTCTTTGTTGCCGAGCAGTTGCGCGAGGTCATGGCGAGCCTGGGCTTCCGCACCGTCGACGAGATGGTCGGCCATCCCGAGTGCTTGCGCCAGATCGAGGTCCCGGGCAACCGAAAAGCAAACCTGCTCGATCTGTCGCCCGTTCTGGCGAGCGCGGCCTGCGAGTTCGGTGCTCATATTCCGGGCGCCGACGGTCGTCACTTCCTGCCGCAGATGGCCGCGGACAGCGAGCTCGACAAGACGCTCGACTCCACGCTGTTCGTGCCCTATACGGCCGATGCCCGTGCCCACTTGCGTCCGATTCGCTTCCGCGCTGATATCGCCAACGTCAACCGTTGCGTGGGCACCATTCTGGGCAACGCGGTGACCAAGGCGCATCCCGAGGGCCTGCCCGCCGGCTCCATCACCATCGATTGCGATGGATCGGCCGGTCAGAGCTTTGGCGCCTTCCTGCCGCGCGGCATTACGCTCAACGTGTGCGGCGACGCCAACGACTACTTTGGCAAGGGCCTTTCGGGCGGCGAGGTGTCGGTGCGCCCCAACCCGCATGCGACCTACAAGTTCGACGAGAACATCATCGTGGGCAATGTTGCGTTCTTTGGCGCCACGAGTGGCCGCGGCTTCATTAACGGTCTTGCCGGCCAGCGTTTTGCCGTACGCAACTCCGGTGCCACCGTGGTGGTCGAGGGCTGCGGCAACCATGGCTGCGAGTACATGACGGGCGGTCTGGCGCTCATCCTGGGCGAGGTCGGGCAGAACTTCGCTGCCGGTATGACGGGTGGCGTGGCCTATGTCTTTGACCAGTACGGCACGCTCGATGCCCGTGTGAACCACGAGAGCGTTGAGCTCAAGGCCCCGACTGCCGGCGAGCTGGCGCAGATTCGCGAGCTCATCCAGGAGCACGTGGACGCGACGCAGAGCCCGCGCGGCATTAAGCTACTCTACAGCTTTGAGACGATGAGCAAGCACTTTGTGAAGGTCATTCCGACCGAGTACGAGCGCGTGCTGGCGATCGTCGCCGCGGGCGAGGCTGCCGGTAAGACGCATGCGCAGGCAGAGGAGTTGGCGTTTGACATTGTGACCGGTCGCGCGAGTGCCGCGGATGTCGCTCGCTTTGATGTCGCTGGCGGTGCCGCGGACGCTGCGTCCGTGGCTGCCAGCTCTGTTGCTTCGACCAAGAAGGAGGCGTAAGTGCCATGGGTAAGCCCGGTGCTTTTCTTGATATCGATCGCGTGACCCACGAGCTTCGTCCCGTGGAGGAGCGCAGCCATGATTTTGATTCGCTGTACGTGGAACTCGATGACGACGCACGTCGCGCCCAGGCGAGCCGCTGCATGATGTGCGGCGTGGCATTTTGTCAGATGGGCGCGAGCTTTGGCAAGGCGCGCCCGAGCGGTTGCCCGCTGCATAACCTGATTCCCGAGTGGAATGAGCTGGTGTACCGCGGCCGCTGGGATGAGGCTGCCGAGCGCCTGTCGCTCACCTCGCCCATGCCCGAGTTCACGAGCCGCGTGTGCCCGGCGCTGTGCGAGGCCGCGTGCAACCTGGGTTCGGTCGACGGTCAGCCCACGACGATTCACGACAACGAGCGTGCGATCAGCGACCACGAATGGGCAAATGGCGGTCCGCGTCGCTTTGAGCCGGCGGGGGAGGATGCGCCCTCGGTTGCCGTGGTAGGCTCCGGTCCTGCTGGTCTGGTGGCTGCATGGGAGCTTGCGCGTCGTGGCGCCCGCGTGACGGTGTTTGAGCGTGACGACCGCCCGGGCGGTCTGCTCATGTACGGCATTCCCAACATGAAGCTCGAGAAGTCCGTGGTCGAGCGTCGCGTGGCGCTCATGCGCGAGCTGGGCATTGTGTTTGAGCTGGGCGCTGATGTTACGAACCCTGCGGTAGCGGCCAAGCTCAATGGTTTTGACGCCGTTGTGATGGCTGCTGGTGCTCGTGCACCCCGCGGTCTTTCGGCTACGAACGTGGATGCCCCGGGCGTGGTGTATGCCGTGGACTACCTGACGGCTTCGACCGTCTCGGTGCTCGATGGCGGCGAGCCCGCGGTGAACGCGCGCGGCCTAGATGTTGTGGTCATTGGCGGTGGCGATACCGGCAACGACTGCGTAGGTACCGCGGTGCGCCAGGGTGCACGCAGCGTGCGTCAGTTTGAGTTCTTGCCGGCTGCGCCCGATAAGCGCGCGGCGAGCAACCCCTGGCCGCAGTGGCCCAACGTTAAGAAGACCGACTACGGTCAGCAGGAGGCTATCGCTGCCATGGGCGGCGAGATGCGTGCCTGGGGCGTGGATACGCTTGAGGTGCTGCTGGACAAGAAGGGCGCGGCAGCGGGCCTGCGCGTGGTCGATCTGGATTGGTCGGCCGGCAAGCCCGAACGCATTGCGGGCTCCGAGCACGAGGTGCCGGCGCAGCTGGTGCTCATCGCCTGTGGCTTTACGGGCCCGGAGCACAGCGTGTTCGATGCGGTGAGCGTGCCTGTTGCCACGGCGGGCCGTCCGTTGCCCGTGATGGCTTCCGAGGGCTCGCACCTTGCGGCCCGCGTGGATGGCGTTGCTGCGGATGCCGCGCCGGTGTATGTGGCGGGTGATGCCCGCAACGGCAGCTCGCTCGTGGTGAGCGCCATGGCCGATGCCCTCGCCTGCGCCGCCGAGGTTGCCGACGCGCTGGCGCTGTAAGGTGGTCATTTAAGAACGTCCCCAATGACTAGTCATTTTTTGTCTAGTCGTTGGGGACACTCTTTGCGAGCGATTTGCTCGTTTGCCGACGTGTGGGTGCTCATTTGCCGACTTCTTGGGCTGTGGTCACCTGTTGTTTCTGTGGTGGCTGCGGGTATCTGGCTCAAAAGGGCGGGTGTGCCGTCTATGTTTACCTGCGGTTTTGTTGCAGTGCGCATTTTCGGTCAAGCATCCCGTCAAGTGTTTGGTCAGCAGTTGGTTTGCAGCCGGAGGCCTATTTTGTCCGTGCTGACAGTGGCTGCCCACCCTCCTTGTAAGCTCAAATCGAGGCCCGTCGATTTGAGGAGGATGCCATGACTGACCAGGCTTGTAATCGAGCGCGTTTGGCCGAGGCCGTCGGCAACGATATTGCCGACATGGCTCACTTTTGGATGCTGCGGAAGTTTCAATTCCTGGAGCCGGCGCGCGAACAGTTCGAGGTCATTGTCGACCCGTGGCTCAGCTATTGCACCGAGCCTTCGCAAAACGAAATCATGGCCTACAACATGGCGTTTACCGATTGGCTGTTGTTTGAGCGCCCCTATTACCGCGGCAAGACGCTGTTGGAGCTGTTTGTGGACGAGCCGCCAGCGTCAATTTCTCCTGTTTCGCTCGGGCGACTTAAGCAGGTGCGCGACACGCAGTATTTCTCGCGCTTTGGCATTTTGGACAAGGATCCCGCGACTGGCATGGTCGTGCTGAAGGACACGCGCACCGACCGTCGCTTTGACGTCTACGACCCACATATCGTGCAAAAGGAGCACTGGAACGATGGCGCGATTGCGGTGCGACTCGCGTGCGTCGACGATGTCTGGCTGACGGCGGGGCAGCTCTACCTGTATGACATCGCGCGCCTGAGCGACACGGCGGTCGACGGGCCGGGTGCGGTGCATCCCGAGGACCTAGAGGACGGTTTCGACACCTCGTGCATCAGCTTCTTCTTGCGTCTGGTCCGCGACATCATGGGCGCCCAGGGGCGGTACGTAAAGTCCCTCAACATCTACGAACAGGAATGGGGGTAGAGGATGGGCGGTTGTCGCCTGCCTTGCCTTCTGCCCTTTTGTCTCGATCTGTAACGTTTGGGGACAAAAACCAGTCTATCTGTTACAGATCGAGACGAATGCTTGGGTGCCGCTGGTTTGTCTAAATCTGTAACGTTTAGGGGCCTGGAGAACGTCTTACTGTTACAGATCGAGACGTTTGGCACCTGGCTGGGGGGAATGTCTCAATCTGTAACATCTACAGTCCAAAAATCGTTCTTCTTGTTACAGATCAAGACGTTTGTCGGTGGAGGCAACGGTGACGATGGTCCATTTGTCCGATGTGGTGGTGATGGAAGTGTCTAATACCGTTTTCAAGCACAAGCATACGACTCGCAACACGTTGGCGCGGAATAGGATGCTCGCGCGACTCGCGGAGGCGATCGAGCAAGGTACGCTGCTCGCAACGCATGACAATGCCGAGCTCATGTGGCTGCGGCGTCATGTGGGAACCGATGATATTGCGGAACCCGAGCCGTATTTGTTCTGCTTGCAACATGATTGGGTTGTACTGACGCCGGCGGAGCGAGTGCTGCGTACCATCAAAGGGCTTGCAGAGTTTCATCCCGATTGGGCGTTTTGGGGTTATGACGCGGCACTTTTGTGGGGTCTGGAGGTGCCGAATGATCTGCTTGGGCCGCGATTTCTTGTTAAGACAGGTTGCTCGGTGCCGCTGAGTGCGGGATGCCGGCTGTTGCGTCCGCAGGCGGCGGGTGCGCTTGAACAAGTTGACGGCGTGCGGGTGACGCCGTTTTGGCGCACGGTGGAGGACTGTCTGCTGCGCGCACCGTTTTCGTATGGTCTTGCGATTGCCGATTCTGCACTGCGGGCGAAAGGCGTATCACGTGAGGATTTGTGCGAGTGCCTCCGCGCCGATTGCGAGGGCAGGCGAGGGTATCGCAGGGCACAGGTGATTGCGTCGTATGAAAACGGCGGCGAGTCTCGGTTCCGAGCATTCTTTATTGCGTACGGCTTTCCGGTTCCGGAGCTGCAGGTGGAGTTTCGCGACCCGCTCGATCCGAGCCAGGTGTTTCGCGTCGACTATTTTTGGCGGCTCGAGGACGGGACGTGTGTCATCGGCGAGCTCGACGGAAAGGGGAAGTACACCTTGCAGAACGGCGAGGGTCGGGAGTCGGTCGACCCATTCGTGGCAGAGCGTCAGCGGGAATCTCATCTGACAATGCTCGGGCATAAGGTGCTTCGGTTTACGTTTAACGAACTCAAAGACCCGGGGAAGCTGGTCGAGAAAATGAGGCTGGCGGGTATTCCACAGCGGGCCGATCTGGCTGAGGAATGGAGACGCCAGTGGTATGGGT
>USKV01000070.1 GCA_900555355.1 uncultured Collinsella sp. | reverse complement strand
GCGGGGGCAGCGGCAGGAGCCGGTGCGGGGGCGGGTGTCGGAGTCGGCTGCGGGGCAGCCTGCTGCTGTGCCTGGCCGGCGGCGAACAGCTGGCTGGCGTTCATGCCGCCCATGCCGCCCGCCATGCCCATGCCCATAAAGCCGGCCATCGCGCCGTTGGGGTTGGCGGCTGCTGCGCGCATTGCGTCGCTCTGGGCGCTGGCGATGTTGGCGGCTGCCATGGTGGGATCGCGCATGACCGCGGCCTTCTGCAGGTCCTTGATCATCTGCTCGTCTTCTTGCGAGGCGGCGATGGAGTTAACACCAAAGCTCACGATTTCGACACCGCGCAGGTCGCGCCAGTCGGCCGAGAGGACCTCGTTGAGCGCGCGGGCGAGCTCGGTGGTGTGGCCGGGGATGGCGCTGTAGCGGATGCCCATCTCCGAGATCTTGGCAAAGGCGGGCTGCAGGGCGGTGAGCAGCTCGGACTTAAGTTGGCTGTCGATCTTATCGCGCGTGTAGCTATCGGTCACGTTGCCGCACACGTTGGTGTAGAACAGCAGCGGGTTGGTGATGCGGTACGAATACTCGCCGTTGCAGCGAACGGAGATGTCGACATCCAGGCCAATGTTGTTATCGACCACGCGGAAGGGCACAGGCGAGGCAGTGCCGTACTTGTTGCCGATGATCTCCTTGGTGTTGATGAAGTAGACGCGCTGGTCTTTGCCAGCGTCGCCGCCAAAGGTAAAGCGGCTGCCGATATTGGCGAAGGTCTCCTTGATGGAATCGCCTAGGTTGCCGCTAAAGACGCTCGGCTCGCTGCCGGTATCGAAGACGAACTCACCGGGCTCCAGCGCGACTTCGATGATCTTGCCGTTTTGCACCACGAGCATGCCCTGGCCGTCGTTGACGGCGATGACCGAGCCGTTGGAGATGACGTTGTCCTCGCCGCGCGTGTTGGAGCTGCGACCGCCGGTGCGCTTGCTGCCCTTGCAGGCCAAGACGTCAGCGGGCATCGATTCGCAATAGATAAATTCCTTCCACTGGTCGGCCATGACGCCGCCGGCAGCACCCAATCCAGCTTTCAAGAGTCCCATGGTGATCTTCCTTTCTCGTCAAAGGCCGGGTGGTATTGGTTGGATTGCTTAGTCGTCCTTGTCGTCTTTCATGACAACGGTGGTCTCGGTGTGGCTGAAGGTGTCGTGCTTCTCGGTCAGGTCGAGCTCGCCACAGTAGCAATCGGCGTTGGTGGCCTCGTTGGCCGTCTTGAGCTGGCCTACCAGTAGCACGTCTCCGATAATCACGATGATCAGCGGCGCGATGATGTTGATGAGGATGCCCTCGATATCAAAGGTGAGGTAGTCCGGATTGAAGGCGTTCTCGCCCATAAAGAGAATCTGGGAGAGGACAAACCCGATCACAAAGAACAGCACCGAGGCGATGGCGAGCTTGGGCTTGGAGCAGGGGAGCTCGCCGACCAAGCGGCCGGTCTGGCCGTTCATGGCAAACAGGTAGCTCTTGCCGTTCCACGAGGTGGAGAGCATCCAGACGGGGAACAGGGCGTAGTCGCTGTCTTCCCAGGTGTAGTCGAGCTGCTTGCTTTCGACCGTGGCATCGTCGTATTCGTCGACGACGGTCTCGCGCAGGGCCGAGACCGTGCTTTCTTCCATGCGGCGCTCGGCGCGCGCCTTGCAGGTCTCGCAGTCCTCGTCGTAACGGTTGGCGATGTAGCCGGGCATATATGCGACCGAGAACGGACGCAGTGCGTCGTAGTCAAACGGCTCGATGGCGTCCATGTGGCCGTCGGGCATCTTGGACGATCCGTCGACGGGCACGCGCTCAAACGAGATATTGCCTTTACGGTAGGCGTCGTAGTGGTCGGTGGTCGTGACGGTGCGATCGGATTCCTCAGTCACGGTCTCGTTGGTCGCATCAAAGCACACTTCGCCGTCCACGCGGGCGCCGTAAAGCCAAAACGGCACGTAAACGCCTTGGACTTCGTCGATATGGTTGCCGGTGACAAAGCTCTTGGGCAGCAAGATCTTGCCCTTGTAGTGTTCCTTGAGTGCGGCCGTGACGTCGTCGCGACCGAGCTTAAACGGAATCACCAGGTCGGGTGAGAAGTCGCCCGAGAGCTGGCCGGGTGCCACGGCGGAGTTGCCGCAGTACGGGCAGGTGGTGACGGCGACGGTGCCGTCGGACACGAGCTCGGCGCCGCACGACGAGCAGATGTAGCCGGCGTTTTGAGCCAGCTCCTGCACGGCATCGTCGACAGCAGGCTTGGGGGCCGCGGCTGCGGCATCGGCTTTGGCATCTGCCTTGTCCTGGCGCTCGCGATAGAGGGCCTCGACTTCTTCGACTTCAAAACGCGAATCGCAGTAGTCGCAGACGAGCTTTTGCTCGGCACTGGCAAAGTGAAGGGGGCCGCCGCACGCGGGGCACTGATAATTGACACTCTCGAAGGCCATGATCGGTCCTTTCCGTGCCGGAGACTATGCGCAGATGGCGCCGCCGCAGTATTCGCAGCGCCCACTGGCATCGGGAATGGTGGTTGCACCGCAGAAGGGGCAGGTGACCGCGGTCTTGGGGGCCTTGGCGGCCACGACGCTGTCGCGCGTCTCCTGGCGCAGCTGCACCAGCGCATCGCGGACTTCAGTTGCCTGGCGCTTGGCCTCGCGATATTCGATGGAGCCGCGCTGATCGATGGTGGAGTCGTTCACGCGCAGGTTGATCTCGGTAAAGTACGGCGTGTTGACGTGGATGGTCAGATTAAAGTCGTAATCCAGGTCGTAGCGCGGCGGGTTGTAGCTCTCGCGCTCGCCGTCCTTGGTCTCGCGATAGATCTCGGTGCGATGCTCGTCGATATCCATATCGCAGCCGAGTACCTGTGAGAACTCGATGATGTCGGGATTGGCGTCGCGCCAGCGGCTCTGCGAAGTGATGATCAGCAGGCCCGCGTCCTCGTCGAGCATGATGTTGGTGCGCCCGGCAGAGAGCGTGCGCGTGGGGTTGAACGAGGCCAGGCGCTCGGCATTGGCCTCGCGGTAGGCGAGTTGCTCGCGGATATCGTCCGCGGTGCTGGAGCGATAGCCGTGAAAGTAGGGGGAGAGCTTGCCGGCGCACTCTTTGCACAGGTAGCCTTCGTTGATCTTGGTCTTTCCCAAAAGTCCCAGCTCGGTACCGCAAATCGCGCACTCTTTCTTCTCGAACATCTTGTCAAAGAAGCCCATGGCTGCCTCCCATCAACTGGTAGCGTGTGTCACTTTTGATGATGGGCGAGCGCGCGATCTTTCACGATACCCAGACGGCTCAACGAGTCTCCACAACTGGGACACATGGCCCATTTTGACTAGTCATTGGGGACATTCTTAAACGACTAGTCAGCAAAGCGCCCGGCGAGCATTAGCTGCTCGCCGGGCGCCAATAATCTGCTGCCTACTCATTGGGGACGCACTTACATGAGTGGCAGTTGGGGACACTCCATGCCGAATGTGGCGGCTGCCGCTCGCTATGCGACGGTCACGGCAACCTGGGCGTAGCGGCTGCAGGGGCGCTCGACGCGCGTCTGCACGGTAAGGGTGAGCACAAAGCGGTCGCCGGGCTGCGCGTCGGCGGGCACGATAAAAGCGGTGCTCACCGTGCATTCCTGCCATAGCGAAAGATCCTGCGTACCTGCATAGCTCGACGGGTCCACGGCGACATCCCAATGTGCATCAAAGCCCTTGCCGTCGGGGTCGACGATGGTCGCTGCAAGGGCGACGCGCTCGCCGGCTGTAGCGCTGCAGTCGGCCGTGACCTCGACAACATGTGCCGGATGCGAGCAGACTGCCGGATCATGGGCGCACCATTGCGCACGGGCGGCAAAGTCTTCCTGATAGGCGCGCAGGTAAGGATTGAGGTTGCTGCTCGCGGGTGTACCCAAGGCGGCAAAACCAGTGGGCGCGTCCGAGTCGGGGTGACCGTCGAGGAACATGCGGCCGAGCAACGTATCGAAGTCGCGGTCGTCGATGCCGCGCAGGCCAAACGGCAGCAGCGGAATATAGGTCATGCTGTCGCCTTCGGCCATAAAGTCGCCGCGCTCAAACTGCATCGCGGGCATGCCTTCTAGACCCCAATCCAGGCGGGCATGCTTGCCAAATTGGAAGCGCGCGGGCTCGTTTTCGTAGATCTTGCCGTCGCCATAGAGCATATAGCGCGCCATGAGGGGGCCGTTGCCCTGCGTGAGATTCTGCTCGGGCCAAGGAGCCTTAAACAACGGCAGCGAATCGGGCTGCGCCATCTTGGCGTCGACATAGCCGCCATACATATAGGGCACGCGCCAAAAGATGAGCTCGGGAAAGAGCTCGCGCCCATGGTCGAGCCATGAGTTGTCCTGCCCTATGCCATCGGCAACGCCCATCACGCGCACCTTCTGATAGACCCGCTGCTGCACGGCGGGCCATTCGGGCGTGGCGCGATAACGCTCGGCAATGCTCATGAGGGCGCGAACTATGGTGTTCATGCCACCCCAGCTGAGCAGCCATAACGTACGCGGATCATCATCCAAAATCGCCTGCGCAATTACGCGAGACCCCTCAGTTTCCTCAGTCACATCACCCTCAAAGGCAACATTTCCCACAAAGGTGCGCTCGATCATCTGGGCAGGCGTGGGAAACGGCGGCTCACCGGCAGCGTCCGCATTCGCCTGCAACTGCGGCCAAGCTTGGGCATATTCATTACTCCAGAGACTCTCAATCCAATGCTCGGGAAACGGCCGATACTCACGAAGCTCCCCAGCCAGCGGATCGGGCTCATGAGGCACAATAGCCCACTCATATGAGCGACGTCCTTTAGTCCGCCAATGCGAATTCACCTCGCCCAGCGTATGAACCCCATCCCCAAGAAAGTGATACTGCGAAGCCGTATACACCACAGCCTGAACATCAAGCACATTGAGATACAGAGCCAAATGAACGAGCGAGTTCATATCGTCGACTTCCATATCGGTAGTAACAATCACTCGAGTTAACTCTTGGGACATAGGAACAGCTCCAATCAAAATCAATTCAGCCAGTTACGCGCAAGGCAAGACGGGACCCACGCCCCCATCGCCACCGACCCGGCGTGCTGCCGGAAGCGCTCGTCCAGCGTTTCGAACAACGTTAACTTAGGGGCCCTGACCTTTAGTTTTGTAAACATTCCGCAGCGCGGGTCCCACTTATCCGATGCTCCGAAGGAGCAGGATAGGCGGGACCCATGCGCGAGGACGTTTACAAAACTAAAGGTCAGGCCCCCGATGGGATGGCTACCTCGAAACTCTGGCCGACCACTCCCAGCAGCCCACCGGCTCGCCGTCGATGAGCACGTTGCCCCCGTCGAAGTCTTGATAACACAGGTCGTTGAATTGGTGGATCCACACGCCGTGGTTGAACGTCTTCTTAGGCGAGCCATCGGCCTCGCGATAGCGCCCGGTCAGGTCCTCGACATGGCTAAAGTAGGTGAGGTGCACGTTGGCTCCGGCGTCACGCAGGCGTGCCGTGAGCGGCAGCGCGGTCTGTTGCGGAGACACGAGCTCGTCGCCCTTGGAGTGCGTAAACCACAGCGGTGTCTTGGCAAGCGTGGCTACGTCCTCGTCCGTGGCGTTGTACCACGGGGCACAGCAGGGAAGGCCGGCGGCAAAGAAATCGGGGTAGTCGGCGCACAGGCGCAGGGTCATAAAGCCGCCGTTGGAAAGGCCGGCGACCACGATGCGATCGGTGTCGATGCGCTCGGCATGCTCGGCGACAAACTCGTCGATGAGCGCCTTGAGTACGGGGGAGTAGATGCTCTGGTTGGAGCGACCGAGCTGCTCGACGCCGTTATCCATCCAAAACGTGGGTGACTGCGGCACGAGCACCCAGGCAAAGCCGCCAAAGTAGCGCTGGATTTGCGCCTGGCTAATGGCTGTCACGCGGTTGCCGATATAGGCGCGCGCGGGGCCCTCGCCTTGCGTGGAACCCTTGCCTTCACCGGCGCCGTGCAGGTACACCACGAGCGGGGCCTTTTGGGGCACGACCATGGCCTCGGGCGCGAAGGGATTGAAGCAGGCCGAGTCCTCTGCCTTAAAGCTGGGCTCAAAGAAGCCGTACTCGAGTGCGATGCCATTGACGGCGGTCTTTTGTACGGCATTGCTCCAGCCCTTGAGCGCGGGGCAGATGTCGCCGCGACAGGTATCGAAGACCAGGCCGCAGGTGGGGTCGTCGCCGTCGTTGCCGGGAAGAGCCGCGAGCTGCGTGATGCGCAGCTGGTCATCGAGCATGCGCGAGCCCAGGACGCTGCCTTCGATCTTTTTGGTCAGGCGCTGCTCGGCGACCTCGAGTGCCACATGGGTGCCCACGGCGAGCTTGCGGCCGTTCTCGTCGCACGGATACGCGGCGAGAACGTCGATGTAACCCACGGAGGGCGCGGCATGGTCGACGCCGTGCTCCTTGCGCATCAGGACCTCGCCCGTGCGCTCGTGACGCTCTGCATATATATGGAAAGTGTTCGCATCGATATCGTTGGCGCGCACGGTGCAGGGCAGGTCGAGAACGACCTTGCTGATCCAGGGGCCAAAGTCGCCCAAGGTGGTGACGGTTGCGTAGGTACACGATTTGAGTTCCATGAGCTGCCTCCTTTGTGCCGCAAATACTAAACAATCGCGGCAATACAATCTAAACATGTTTAGTGTAAAGCAGAATTAGAGAATAAGCAGATGAACTCGGTAAACGGTCAAATCAAACACTCAATGAACTACTAAGCACTCGTTTACTACTATCTAGCAGGGCTTTTGTTGATGAGTCAACAAGGAATTTGGGTGACAGATTATATAAAATCCCACGTAGACGGCCATTTATAAATAAACAGCACTATATGTAATGCCTTGGCATTCAATTACGTTCACCCCCGATTTCCTACCGTTCACCGGACTGCAAACGGCAAAACTGCCACAAATTCAACGCTGCGTGTAAACTAAGCGCTGTAAACGTTCAGTAAACAGATTGTTTACGACAGCGTATCCAAGGGTTCGGTAACCGTAAGGGGTTATAGTCACCGGGCCAAAGGCGTGCCTGCGCCCAAGCGATTAGGCACACGATGATATGGGGAGGGGTCCCATGGCAGTAGATAACAAGCAGATTGCCACCGATGTCCTCGAGCTCGTGGGCGGCGCCGATAACGTTGTTATGGCAACGCACTGCATTACAAGGCTCAGATTCAACCTGAAGGACGATAGCAAGGCAGATCTGGAGGCCCTTAAGACGCTTGACGG
>USKV01000069.1 GCA_900555355.1 uncultured Collinsella sp. | reverse complement strand
GAGGGCTCGCGTCGCTACCTTGAAGCGCTGTCCACCTACACGCGCCGCCGCATGACGCAGGCGTCCAAGGCGAGCGTGGATGAGGTTCTGTATGTTCCCGCCGCGCTGGCGCTGCACCAGCGCCCCGGCGTGCCCGGCATCCGCAGCACATTCGGCACGGGCACAGAGCTTTTGAACAGCCTGCGTCTGATGTTCTCGCGTTTAGCCAGCCACCGCTGCCCGAACGGGCACTATGTCCCACCTTCCCTGCTCGTTGCGGCGGGCAAGGAGCTCGTCTGTCCCGAGTGCGGCGCGCATTTCTACGCGCCGTCCGCCGAGGAGCTGGCGTTCAACTCACAGGGTGCCTGCCCAAAGTGCAGCGGCACGGGCATCGTCCGCACCGTCGACTTAGACACACTCGTGCCCGACGATTCCCTGACCATCGACGGCGGCGCGGTCGCGCCGTGGAACAGCCTGATGTGGTCGCTGATGACCGACATCTGCCGCCAGATGGGCGTGCGCACGGATGTACCGTTCCGCGACCTGACCAAAAACGAAAAGGACATCGTCTTCCACGGCCCCGCGGAAAAGAAGCACATCTTCTACCACAACAAGAATTCCAATCAGGCGGGCGAGCTGGACTTCACCTACTTCAACGCCGTCTATACCGTCGAGAATGCGCTCGCCAAGGTCAAGGACGATAAGGGCTTAAAACGCGTTGCGCGCTTTTTGCGCGAGGGAGCATGCCGCGATTGCGGCGGCACGCGTCTCTCCGAGGCTGCGCGCCAGCCCCAAGTGCGCGGTATCAATCTGGCACAGGCGGCAGCCATGACGCTGGGCGAGGCGATTGAGTGGGTGCGCGGGGTGCCCGCATCCTTGCCGCCCGAGATGCGGCCCATGGCGACGGATATCTGCGATTCGTTTTTGAGCGCGGCCCGTCGTCTGGTCGACCTGGGTCTCGATTACCTTTCACTCGATCGCGCCGGTGCCACGCTCTCCACGGGTGAGCGCCAGCGCGTACAGCTTGCTCGCGTGGTGCGCAACCGATCGACGGGCGTGCTTTATGTGCTGGACGAGCCTTCGATCGGCCTGCATCCTGCCAATGTCGACGGCTTGGTGGGCGTGATGCGCGATCTGGTGGATGACGGCAACACCGTGGTTGTTGTCGACCACGATACACGTGTGCTGGCGGAAGCCGACTATCTGGTCGAGATGGGCCCCGTTGCCGGAGCAGGCGGAGGCAATGTGATCGCTGCAGGTACGGTGGGTGAGGTCGAACAATCGCAGGGCAGCCGCATCGCCCCGTTTTTGTGCGCAGAGTCCAAGCGCTTGCGTCCGCAGGTGAATGACGACGAAATGTTCGACCAGGGGCATATCCGCATGGCAACTGATGCCATCCATACCGTCAAGCCGCTCGAAGTCGATATTCCGCGCGGCCGTCTTGTCGCGGTGACGGGCGTTTCGGGTTCGGGCAAGACGACGTTGGTGCTCGAGACGCTCATCCCGGCGCTCAAGGCGCGGGCAGCCGGCGAGCGCCTGCCGGGACACGTGCGTTGGGTCGATGCCGAAGGTATTGCCCGCGCAAACCTGATTGACGCTACGCCCATCGGCGCCAACGTGCGCTCGACGGTGGCGACCTATGCCGACATCCATGATGAGCTGCGCCGCGCCTTCGCCCGTACGTCCGAGGCCAAGGCAGCCGGTTACAAGGCGGGCGCCTTCAGCTACAACACTGGCGCCTTGCGCTGCCCTACGTGCGATGGCACGGGCTCGATATCGCTCGACGTGCAGTTTTTGCCCGACGTCGAGATCGTCTGCCCGGCATGTCGCGGCTCACGTTATGCAGACGCGGCTTCGCATATCCATCGCGAGGGCAAGGACGGGAGCTTGCTTACGTTGCCGCAGCTCATGGATATGAGTGTGGACGAGGCCATCGACGCCACGGTGGGGCTCAAGAAAGTTCAGGCGCGCTTGCAGACCTTGCACGACCTGGGCTTGGGCTATCTCACGCTCGGTGAGCCCACGCCGGCGCTCTCGGGCGGCGAGGCACAACGCCTTAAGCTCGCGAGCGAGATGGGCCGCGTGCAGGACGATGCCGTATTTGTGTTCGACGAGCCCACGATCGGCCTGCATCCGCTCGATGTCCAAGTGTTGCTGAGTGTGTTCGACGGCCTCGTTGCCAAGGGCGCCACGGTTATCGTGATCGAGCATGACCTCGACCTTATCCGTAACGCCGATTATGTGATCGACATGGGTCCGGGCGGTGGTGATGCGGGCGGGCAAATCGTCTGCTCCGGTACGCCGGGCGACATCGCGGCCTGCTCCGCAAGCATTACCGGCCGCTACCTATAGACAATGAGGCAAAGGGACAGCCCCTTTGCCTCATTGATGCCTATTTCACGCATTGAGCCGCGAGGTAGTCGCGGAAGAATGGCAATTCAAATGCGACGAGCCCTCGTCCTCGTTCCCCGATGATGCCGGCATCTATCATGCGGCGTCGGTAGCGGGAGACCTGCTGCGGCGAACGCTTAAGGCGCTCGACAAGGTCAGCGGTGGTGGACTCTTCCTCGTCATCGAGCATGGCGATGAGGAATCGCTTGTCCTCTGCAGTGAGCTCCCGATAGGTTGCCGCGAGGATTCGGTCGTCCATCTCGTCGCGCGCGATTTTGATTCCCAGGTCAAAGTCGCGTGACGAGATTTCCTTCGAATCGCTTGTGAGATCCCAGGCACGGTAGCCTACGAGTTGCAATAGGAAGGGAAAACCAGAGATCGAGCGAACGGCTCTATCGATTCCCTCGGCATCTGCCAGGCGATCGTTTTCCTGGATTGTGCGAATCAAGGCCTCGCGCACGTCATAGTCGGCAATGCGACCCAGATGATATTGTTGGGCGCGGCGAAGGAACGAGACCGTCTTGTGGTTCAGCAACGTCGAGACATTGTTGGGAAGTCCCGCCATGAGCAGGGCGACGCGTTTCCCATCGGTCACAAAGTGCTGATACGTCGCTGCGAGCTGAATCATCTCGTCGAGTGTCGGGTCCACCTCGTCAACCGTGACGAGCAGACCGGTACCGGCCCCGTTGAGCTGGTCGATGATATCGCTCATGCGATAACGCCAGGTTGAGGCATCGTGAACGCGATTGACCTCGATGCTGCCGAGCGGTGCAATTCCGAGGCCGGTGACTTCGAAGTTCTTAGACGGGTCGATAAGATGGCCGGCAGCACGTTTCGCCCCGAACTCGATTTCCTCAAGCATTCCCGGGAGCGCGGTCGTCTTTACGGCTATCCAGCCGTGGGATTCCGCCCTTGTCGCGAGCGACGACATGAGAGCGGTTTTACCGGTTCCGCGCGCGCCCGAGAAGATCGAGGTCAATTCTGGGCGCCTGCGCTGGCTCAAGAAGGCGCGGTCCAAATCCCGAATAATCTGTTGTCTGCCAGCGAGATGGGCAGGAACCTCACCAAAACTGGGGGTAAACGGGTTCTCGAGATATTTCACACGGCTCTCCTTTCACACCGCCGTTTAACTTCATTTTACTTTAGTTAATTCTGATTAAAAGTGAGGGCCTTTATCTAGAGCATCAATTAGGCGTGTGTGCCATCGACGTGGCGCTCGAATGTGGCAAAAGGATAGTCCCTTTGTCACATTCCCGGAAAGCCTGCCTGGCGTAGGGACTCGTAGAGGACGATGGCGGCGCTGTTGGAGAGGTTGAGCGCGCTGATGCGGTAGTCGTCGGGGTTAACGAAGTTGCCGCAGATATCCTGCTGCAGGATGGCCTCGTGGCTGTCCTCGGTATGCCCGAGCGATTCCTCGTGAGCTTCCCAAGTCTCGGCGTTATCGAGTGAGTCGCAATCGCGCAGCATGGGGATGCGCTCGCAACGCTCGGGCGCCGCGGCAAGCAGTGGCTCGGGAATGCCTGAGCTCTCGCTGCCAAAGACCAAATAGTCACCGTCGCGGTAGGTGCTTTGCGCATAGGTTCGGCGCGCCTTTTTGGTCAGCAGATGCAGGCGACCATCGGCGGGGGAGAGGCCGTTGCGCGCAAGGAAATCCTCCCAGCCGGCATAGGTGGTCACGTCCAGGTTTTGCCAGTAGCCTAGGCCGGCGCGACGCACCGTCTTGTCGTCGAGCGAAAAGCCCAGTGGCTCCACCAGATGTAGACGGGCGTCGGTGACCACGCAGGTACGGCCGATATTGCCCGTATTGGCCGGAATTTCGGGCGCATACAGCACAATGTTGAACATGAATCTCCTTGGCTCAGAACGAAAAACCACCACGAAGGGGACAGGCACCTTCGTGGTGGTTTGGCGGTTACGTAGCGGAAAAAGTCCGCTTGGATAAACCTAGGCGCGGTGCCAGTCGGTCAGGCAGGCATCGAGGGAGGCGATGAGCGCATCCTTGTCCATGTGACGGCCGATGATGCACAGGCTCGTCATGCGGTCGCCCGTCTCGTCGTCCCAAATCTGCATGATCTCGGGGTTCTCGTCGATGATCTTCTGCTTCTCGCCCTCGGGCGCGGAGTCAACGAACAGACCGTTCTCCATCAGGCGCATCTGGTGGCCGGCCTGCTCAAATATGTAGCACATGTCCGGATCGCCGGTCTGCCACAGCGGACCCTTGACGCGAATGACCTCGTCGGGCCACTCCTGCTCAACAAAATCGGTGAACTTCTGCAGGTCAAACGGCTTGCGGCGCGAGTACACAAAGGTCTCGATGTCGTACTCGAGCACCTCGGGGTCATCGTGCTCCTCGGGATGTTCCATGGCATCGATCCAGGCGGCGGAGTTGTAGGCGCGCATAAAGTCGAAGCGGTCGGTGTCGAGCAGCTCCTCCATGGGGACCTCGCCGTTTTGGGCCTCGACGATCACGGCGTCTTTCTGCAGGCTGCGCACGATGGCCTTAAGCTCGGCGATCTGCTCAGAGCTCACGGTATCGGTCTTGTTGAGGATCAGCGTGGAACAGAACTCGATCTGCTGGATGAGCAGGCTCTCGATGTCGTCCTCGTCGATATCCTCTGCCAGCAGGTCGCGACCGCCGTTGAACTCGTCGTACATGCGGGCGCAGTCGACCACGGCCACGATGTTGTCGAGCGCGAGTTTGGGCTCGCCGCCCACCTTGGCCTCGTCGCAGAAGCTCGAGATGGTGTAGGCGATGGGGATAGGCTCGCAAATGCCCGAAGCCTCGATGATGATGTAGTCGAAGTTGCCCGAATCGGCGATGCCCTGCAGCTGGTTGGCAAGGTCGTCCGAAAGCGTACAGCAGATGCAGCCGTTGGTGAGCGGGATGAGGTCGTCGGTCTCGGAAAGGCCGCCGTCGGCGATGAGGCTGGCATCGACGTTGATCTCGCCGATATCGTTGACGATTACGGCGGCGCGGATACCGCCATCGTTAGCGAGGATGTGGTTGAGCAGCGTGGTCTTGCCGGCACCGAGGTATCCGGTAAGCATGATGATTTTCACGGGTTTGTTGGGCATGTGCCCTCCTTTGTTAGACATGGCTTACAGTTGAATCTTATGCCAAACGCATGCTCTTATACCCACGCGCTGGCAAATAACACAGGCTACTCCCAGGCTCCCCATACATCGGGGCAATAACCGACGGTGGCCTTTTTGCCGTTGCGTACGATGGGCTCGGCTAGAACCTGCTGGTTCTCGAGCAACTTGTCGAAGCGCTGGCTGGGGGTGAGGTGCTGGATGAGCGCGAGCGTCTCCTCGTCCTTGGCCTTGGGGTTGAGCAGCTTGTCGATACCGCCGACCGCCTGCATCACGCTCGTGAGCTCGCCCTTGCTCATCTCCTTTTCCTTAAGGTCAATAAACTGCACCTTAATGCGGCGCTCTTTGAAGAAGCGCTGTGCTTTCTTGGTATCGAAAGACTTTTTGGTGCCAAAAATTTGCACGTTCATGTATTTGTTCCGCCGTTCTACCTGATGAAGTTGGTGCGCTCGCGATCGGCTTCGGGGGCTTCGATACCGGCGGCCTGTCCTGCCTCGATACAGCGCAGGAGCCAGGCCATGTTTTTGCCGATGTTTCGCATGGTGGCAAGGCCCTCGGCATCCCCATCGGCGTCGCCGGGCACGCGACCAAACACGTTGTTCCAGTACGTGGAAGCAACCACGGGCATCTGGTTGATGGTGAAGTACTTGTTGAGCTGGTCAAAGGTGTTGCCGGCCCCGCCACGGCGGCAGGTGACCACGGCGGCGGCAGGTTTGTAGAAGAACAGCCGCTTGGCGTCGTAGAACACCCGCCACGGCGGGCGACGGCAACCGCGGCACCCGGCTTGTGCGCAAAGGCCTTGCTGCCAGCATAGAATGCGCGGTCGAGAGCCGAGAGGATGCGTCCGCTGGGATGCGCATAGTAGACGGGGGAGCCAAAGACAAAACCATCTGCCTGCTCGGCGGCAGCGATCAGCTCGTTCACCACGTCATCGTCAAAGGTGCAGCGCCCGCCAAGCTTGCCGCACTGACCACAGCCGATGCAGTCGCGAATGGGCTTGGCGCCCAGCTGAAACACCTCGGTATCAATGCCTTCGCCATTGAGCTGCTCGGCGACCTCGGCGAGTGCACGGGCGGTGTTACCGTTTGCCTTGGGGCTGCCATTGACCAAAAGAACCTTCATCACAAACTCCCTCTGCTTTTGGTGACTTCTGCAGAGGATTATCGCACGATGGGGGAGGCGGCGCGGGCGCGGTGCTAATCCAGTTTGGTACCTGGCACCTGCACGGCTTTCCCGAGCAACGCTTTGAGCTCGTTCAAAATCGAAACGGGCTGACGGTCGACGCCGTCCAGATGGAGCGTGGCCACGCGAATGGGCGGCTGATATTCAAATGGGCCAAAGAGCACGGGCGAACCCAGGAACCGCTCGATTTCCTCTGCAATCGCATCGGTTTCTTCGGGATCAAAGTCGTCGAAAAGAGCCACGAACATCGGCCCCGTCGAGCGGAACATACGACCCTTACCGCGCGAGCATTCCACCAGACAGGCGGCACATTCTGCCAAAACGCGGTCGCCCGCATCAAAGCCAAAGCGGGCATTGACCTGAGCGATATCGTCGATTTTGATGGCGATCAAACCAGCCTTGCGCGCCACGCGACGCATTTCGCCAATGGCGTTGACCAGGGCGTGAATATCGCCCAAGCCGGTCACGGAATCGGTCGTATCTGCCAAGCTTCGGTTGATGATAATGCCCACATACATGCCGGGCTCGGTATCGGTGCCGTCCAAGCGGTAGCCCGTGCAGTCGCAAAGCACGTATTTTCCGGTGGCATCCATTACGCGATACTGCATGT
>USKV01000068.1 GCA_900555355.1 uncultured Collinsella sp. | reverse complement strand
CGTGGCGGTCGTCACCTCGATTTCGGGTGCCGTAATCGACGACGTCAAGCGCACATTGCGTCGTCGCAACCCGCTCGTCGAGCTCGTCTGCGTGGGTGCCAAGGTACAAGGCGAGGGTGCGCCGACAGAGCTCATTGAGGGCCTGCGCCGCGCCGCTTCCATTACGCCGGCGCCCGACTGTATTTTGTTGGTGCGCGGCGGCGGCTCCTTTGAGGACCTCATGACCTTTAATGACGAGGAGCTTGCCCGCGCGGTGGCGGCTTGTCCCGTGCCCGTGGTGACCGGCATTGGCCATGAGCCCGATACCTCGATTTGCGACATGGTGAGCGACCGTCGCGCCTCCACGCCTACGGCGGCGGCCGAATCGGTGGCGCCGGCTATGACGGAGTTGGTCGATGTGCTCGAGACGCGCCATCAGCGTCTGGGCGCCGCGATGGCTTTGATGATCGGGTCGGATCAGGTCGATCTGGAAATGCTCGACCAGCGCGGTCGTCGTGCCTGGGACACCTATACGGCTCGTCTGGGCGACGCGCTCGATGCAGCCGCGTGCCACCCGTGCCTCAACGACCCCACGTTTATGGTCGAGCGTCGCGAGTCTGAGCTCGCCCTGACGGCCGATCGTTTGTCCGGCGCCATAACGCGTTCGGTTGGGGCATTCCGCTCCAACTTTGAGCGTCTGCCCGAGCGCTTGATCGCAAGCACCTCAGGACTCGATGGCAAGCGCCATGCGCTCACGCTCGCAAGCTCCCGCCTGGAGCATCAGGGGCGCACGATGCTCAACAAGCCAGCATCCGACCTGGGCCGTGCGGCAGCCTCGCTCGATGCCCTGTCGCCGCTCAAGGTGCTTGCCCGTGGTTATTCCATCGCGTACAGCGATGATGGGGTGGCCACGAGCGCCAAGACCTTTAAGCCCGGCGATGCCATTCGCGTGCGCATGGCAGACGGCAACGTGGCGGCAACGGTCAATACGGTCGAGTAGGCCGCGTTTCATAGCGATAAACCTTTAGGAAAGGAAACAGATATGGCAGAGAAGACCCCGGTCGAGCAGCTTACGTATAAGCAGGCTTCGCAGGAGCTGGAGCTCATCATCCGCAGCCTGGAGTCGGGCGACATGGAGCTCGAGGAGTCGCTCGAGAGCTACACCCGCGGCGTTGAGCTCCTCAAGAGCCTGCGCACCCGCCTGTCCGATGCCGAGCAGAAGGTCTCGGTGCTCCTGAAGGACGTCGACGGCAACGACGTGCTCGCCGACGGCGAAGCCGCCAACACCGACGACAACCTTTCGTTCTAACCATCCCGACCAAATATAATTACCTTGGTCTGTGAGAAAGGAACCAACCATGTGTGATTGCATCTTCTGCAAAATTGCCAACCACGAGATCCCCTCGACCGTCGTCTACGAGGATGACCAGGTCATCGCGTTCGACGACCTCAATCCCCAGGCGCCGGTCCACACGCTCGTGATCCCCAAGAAGCACTACAGCGACATCGCCGACAACGTGCCTGCCGAGACCATGGGCGCCATGGCTCACGCCATCCAGGAGGTCGCCAAGGCCAAGGGTCTGGAGGACGGTTTCCGCGTCATCTCCAACAAGGGCGTCAACGCCGGTCAGACCGTCATGCACTTCCACATGCACGTCCTCGGCGGCAAGAACCTGGGCGAGAACCTCATCTGAGGGCGCCTTTTCCGTGCAATGAAACGGAAGCTCAGGCATCGATAACTTATATATCAACGCAATAAACCCGAGCGCGAGGGCGTTTGGGTTTATTATTGAAGCGTATGTAACCTGGCGGCGCCACACCGCCTGTTAGTAGGGAGACACATGAACGTTCTGGTCGTCAACGCAGGATCTTCGACCCTTAAGTATCAGGTCATCGATACCAAGTCCCGCAAGGTGTCCGCAAAGGGCTCCTGCGAGCGCGTCTGCTTTACCGGCGGTACTTTCACCCACGCTGCCAACGGTTCCAAGAAGGTGACCGAGAACATCGAGTTCCCCGACCACAAGGTCGCCATCGAGGTCGTCCTGAAGGACCTCGAGGCCAACGGCGTCAAGATCGAGGGTATTGGCCATCGCATCGTTCAGGGCGGTTGGTACTTTGGCGACTCCTCCCTCGTCGACGAGGACGTTCTCGCCAAGATCCGCGAGGTCGCCCCGCTGGCGCCGCTGCACAACAACCCCGAGGCCAACGTTATCGAGTACTGCCTGGAGCAGTATCCCGACCTGCCCAACGTCACGGTCTACGACACTGCTTTCCACTTCAATATGCCCGAGGTCGCCAAGACCTACGCCCTGCCCAAGGACGTCTGCGACAAGCTGCACATCCGTAAGTACGGCGCCCACGGCACCAGCTACCGCTACATCTCCAAGAAGGTTGCCGAGATGACCAACGGCGAGGCTCGCAAGGTCGTCGTGTGCCACATCGGTTCCGGCGCTTCCCTGTGCGCCATCGAGGACGGCAAGTGCATGGACACCACCATGGGCTTGACGCCGCTCGACGGTGTCATGATGGGCACCCGCTGCGGCTCCATCGACCCTGCTACCGTGTGCTACCTGCAGCGCGAAGGCGGCTACACCTTCGACGAGGTCGACGAGATGATGAACAAGAAGTCCGGCCTTTTGGCTGTGACCGGCGGCAAGACCAATGACTGCCGCAACGTCGAGGAGCTCGCCGCCGCTGGCGACCCCGAGGCTCAGCTCGCCTTCGACATGTTCGTCTACAAGATTGCCGCCAAGGCCGCCGAGATGGCCACCTCCATGTGCGGCATGGACACCCTGGTCTTTACCGCCGGCATCGGCGAGCACGCTCCGGCCGTTCGCGCTGGCGTGGCCGACCGTCTGGCCTTTATGGGCGTCAAGATGGACCATGCCCGCAACGCCCTGCGCGGCGACGGCGCTTGGTGCCTGTCCGCCAAGGATTCCAAGGTCAAGATCTTCGTCATCCCCACGGATGAGGAGTTCATGATCGCCTCCGACGTCGAGCGCATCGTCAGCGGTAAGTAATTGCAAGAGGGGAGGGGCTGGACGACCGAGCGCCGTTCGGCCCCTCTTTTGTGCTCGTTGAGCGATATGCCTGATAGCTATTTATCAAGGTGTGATAACTTCTTATTAACATGCGGCCGCCTTAAGGGGTCTGCGTCGACCGTATTGCACTGCAAAGGAGTCTCATGAACGTACTTGTTGTTAACGCCGGCAGCTCAAGCCTCAAATATCAGCTTTTGGATACCGATACTCGCGAGGTTTTCGCCAAGGGCAACTGCGAACGTATCGGTTCGGACATGGGCATCTTTGGCCACTCCGAGAACGGTGGCGCCAGGCAGACCGAGGAGGTCCCCTTCCCGGATCATCGTTCGGCTATCGCGCGTGTGCTCGAGGAGCTCGAGAAGACCGACTTTACGATCGATGGCATCGGCCACCGTATCGTTCAGGGTGGCTGGCACTTCGATGATTCCGCGGTCGTCGACGATGAGGTCATGGCTAAGATCCTTGAGGTGGCCCCGCTCGCCCCGCTGCACAATTACGGCGAGGCCGCGGCAATCGAATACTGCCGCGAGAAGTATCCGGAGCTGCCCAACGTGGCCGTCTTCGACACCTCGTTCCACATGACCATGCCCGAGGTCGCCTACACCTACGCGCTGCCCAAGGACGTGTGCGACAAGTACCACGTGCGCAAGTACGGCGCGCACGGTACGAGCCACCGTTACGAGTGGATGATGGCCAAGGAGATCCTGGGTACGCGCTGCCACCGTCTGCTTTCGTGCCATTTGGGTAACGGTGCTTCGCTTGCTGCTATCGAGGACGGCGTGTGCCGCGACACCACGATGGGCCTCACGCCGCTTGACGGCCTGATGATGGGCACCCGTTGTGGTTCCATTGACCCGGCCACCGTGTGCTATCTTCAGCGCGAGGGCGGCTACAGTTATCAGGAAGTCGATGACATGATGAACAAGCAGTCTGGTCTGCTTGCCATCTCGGGTATCTCCAACGACGCCCGCGACATCCGCACGCGCGCCTCCGAGGGCGACGAGCGCTGCCTGCTCGCCTTCGATATGTTCGCCTACAAGGCCATGCAGCAGGCCGGTTCCATGATCGCCTCCATGGCGGGCGTGGATACCATCACCTTTACCGCCGGCATCGGCGAGAACGACTGGTCGATTCGCAAGGCCTTCTGCGACTGCTTTGAGTGGCTGGGCGTGCGCATCGACAACAACAAGAACCGCGAGGCCGTGGGCAACGGTCCGCAGGTCATCAGCGCCGCCGGCTCTTCCGTCACGGTCATGGTCATCCCCACCGACGAGGAATACATGATCGCCCACGACGTCGAGCGCCTGACCAAGAACAACTAACGCGCGCATTTGCAAGTAAACGAAAGGCCTCCAAAGCAACAGCTCCGGAGGCCTTTTTGCTAGCAGGTGGAAATTCCTGTCCCGAGGGGATATGTCCGCTACTCAGCCATCTGAGCCTGGACGGCGGTGATGGCCACGACACCCACGATGTCGTCAGCAGAGCAGCCGCGCGACAGATCGTTGACCGGCTTGGCGATGCCCTGCAGGATGGGGCCGTAGGCGTCGGCGCCGGCGAAGCGCTGGACCAGCTTGTAGCCGATGTTGCCGGCCTCGAGGTCGGGGAACACGAGCACGTTGGCCTTGCCGGCAACGGAGGAGCCGGGAGCCTTGAGCTGGGCGACGGTGGGGACAATAGCGGCATCGAGCTGCAGGTCGCCGTCGATGGCGAGCTCGGGAGCCTTCTCCTTGCAGAACTTCACAGCCTCCTGGACCTTCTTGGCGACCTCGCCGCCAGCGGAGCCCATGGTGGAGTAGGAGAGCATGGCCACGTGCGGCTCAACGTTGCCCATGAAGGTGGACCAGGAGTGAGCGGAGGCGATGGCGATCTCGGAGAGCTCGTCAGAAGACGGATTAATGTTGAGGCCGCAGTCGGCGAAGATCAGCGTGCCGTCGGTGCCGAACTGCGGGGTGTCGGTGCACATCACGAAGAAGGCCGAGACCAGCTTGGTGCCCGGGGCGGTCTTGAGGATCTGAAGCGCGGGGCGCAGGGTGTCGGCGGTGGAGTGGCAGGCGCCGGAGACCAGGCCGTCGGCATCGCCCATCTTGACCATCATGGTGCCAAAGTAGGTGGCGTCCATCACCTGGGCGCGAGCCTGCTCGATGGTAACGCCCTTCTTGGCGCGGAGCTCGGCAAACTTCTGCGCGTACTCCTCGTGCTTCTCGGCATTGCGCGGGTCGATGACGGTAGCGCCGGGAACGTCGATCTCGTCGGGGTTGCCCAGGATGACGATCTTTGCCAGGCCCTCCTCGATGATTTTGGTGGCCGCGACGATAGTGCGCGGATCCTCGCCCTCGGGCAGGACGATGGTCTTAAGGTCGGCCTTGGCGGCAGACTTCATACGGTTTAGGAAATCGCTCATGTTACTCCTTACAAGCGTTTTGCTAAGCTCCAGGCGCCCGGCCGTTCACGAATAAACCCGCTGCTAGCGGGTTTACCTTTCAATTATGTACGCCGCGGTGCTTGAGCTTTCCTTGTGTGGCAAGCTCATTATAGGACGCATTAGCGCTATAATCGCTCTGATAAATATGTCTCGACGTATGTTCGAGAAAAAGCCCAGTTAAAAAGCGTGTGGCTTTTGACAAGGAGTATCGATGCAGATTACCTCAGGCCTGCCTGAAGGCTTTAACGCCGGCGCGTACGACATGATTGTCGTCGGTGCTGGATATGCCGGTGCCGTTTGCGCCCGCCGTCTTGCCGAGACCATCGGCTATCGTGTTGCCGTTTTGGAGCGCCGTAGCCACATTGCGGGCAATGCCTTCGACTGCACTGACGAGGCGGGAATCCTGGTCCACGAGTATGGTCCGCACATCTACCATACCTTTAACGAGCGCGTCCACAATTTCCTGTCGCGCTTTACCAAGTGGACGGACTACCAGCACAAGGTGCTCGCCAACATCAACGGTACCCTTATGCCCGTGCCCTTCAACCAT
This sequence comes from uncultured Collinsella sp., assembly GCA_900555355.1. Lineage (GTDB taxonomy): Bacteria > Actinomycetota > Coriobacteriia > Coriobacteriales > Coriobacteriaceae > Collinsella. The sequence goes on along the minus strand of USKV01000068.1, from coordinate 1,270 downwards.
GCGAGTCTCAAGCTCGCCTTTGGTGACGAGCGCGGCGAGGAGCTGTACCAGAAGCTCGTGGAGACCTTTGGCAAGGACGTCAAGGTCCCCATCATGGAGCTGCGCAAGAAGAACGACCCGGATCTTGCCGAGGTCGCCGATTACGTCTACGAGAACGTCTTTTTGCATTACACCATGAAGCAGTGGGGCCAGACGCCCGATCAGATCGACCCTTCGATCACCGGCCGCGTCCCCGTCTTTGTGGGCGATGACGATCGCTACTTCCCGCAGGCTCCTTTCCAGGGCATGCCGCAGGACGGCTATACCGCGCTGTTCGAGCATATGCTCGATCACGATCTGATCGACGTATTCTGTGACGTAGACGCCCGTGACCTCTTTGAGATCGACGAGACTACCGTCAAGATTGACGGCAAGGTCTATGGTGGCGAGATCGTCTACACCGGTCCGCTCGATGAGCTGTTCAACCTCGACTTGGGCGCGTTGCCGTACCGCACGCTCGATATGAAGTTCGAGACGCTCGATATGGATCAGTTCCAGCCTGTGGGCACCGTCAACTACACCACGAGCGAGGACTACACGCGCATCACCGAGTTCAAGAACATGACCGGTCAGGTTTTGCCCGGCAAGACCACCATCATGAAGGAGTACTCCAAGGCCTATACGCCCGACTCGGGCGAGACGCCGTACTACGCCATTCTTGAGCCCGAGAACCGTGAGCTCTATGAGCGCTATCTTGAGCGCGTCCAGAACCTGACGAACTTCCACCCGGTGGGTCGTCTGGCCGAGTATCGTTACTACGATATGGACGCCGTGACCAATTCCGCCCTCGATCTTTCGGATGAGATTATCGCCTGCCATGCATAAAGTCATAACATTCGGTATTCCCTCGTATAACGCCGCCAAGGACATGGACCATTGCATCACCTCCATCTTGGAGGGGAGCAATTACGCCACCGATATCGAGATTATCGTGGTGGACGACGGCTCCAAGGACGAGACGGCCGCCAAGGCCGATGAGTGGGAGGCCCGTTATCCTGGAATCATCCGCGCGGTGCACCAGGAGAATGGCGGCCACGGCATCGCCGTTCTTTCGGGCCTGCGCGAGGCGCAGGGCACCTACTACAAGGTTGTTGATTCGGACGACTGGCTTGACGGCGCTGCCCTTTCGACCATGCTGTCGATTCTGCGTGGCTTTGAGGAGCGCGACCAGCGCGTTGACCTGTTTATCTCGAACTACGTGTACGAGAAGGTTTACGAGGGCACGCATACC
>USKV01000067.1 GCA_900555355.1 uncultured Collinsella sp. | reverse complement strand
CGGGGCAGGTCTTCCTGGATGCCCTTGAGCGAGCCGCCGTAAAAGTCCCATGTCTTGATGGAGCCGTCCTCGGCGCGCTCGTACACGGGCGGCTCGTTCCAGTCCTCGACCATCCGGCGCTGAATGCCCTTGCGCGGTTTTTCGAGTTGGGCCATTGTGCGCTCGCGCCAATGCTCGTCACGGGCGTAGCGGTCGGGGAAGATCTGGTAGACCATGCCACGCTCGTACCAGGTGGGGCGGTTCTCGCGGTGCTTGTAGACGGTAATCTGGAAGGACGGCACCTCGGCGTAGTCGTAGGTTACGCCTTCGCCGCCGGTGCGGCCCTGCGGTGCGCCCAGGCGAACCTCGGGCTGGCCCTCGATATTGCAGATAAAGCTGTACCACACAAGACACGGTTCAGTGCATTTGAGCTCGCCGGTAAAAATGCCATCGCCTTCGTGCTCCATCGGAATCAGGGTCTCGCCGACTTCATCGACCCAGGTACGTAGGGTGAGTGTTGCCTGGTTGGGATCGGCGTCCTCCAAAATCACCGAGAGTGCAACGGTAGTTCCTGTGGTCACAGCGCCAAACGGAGTGCGAAACTGCGGTAGGCGGCTGTTGTGTATCAATCTCATAGTACGGTCCAGTTCAATAGAATCACGGCCTGCGGGCCATGGGCTTTACGCACAAAATATAAGTATATCTGTTGTACACAGGGTGTATAAACAACATCCGTTTACCATCGGCGAACGGTTGTCCTAGAAAATCGTTTTACCAACTATCTACAGAGAAGGGGCGCCCGGTTGGAGCGCCCCTTGTTTAGGGTTTTGATTAGGTTTTAGATCGTCTGCGGGCTAGCGGCGCTTGCGGGTGGCCGTTGCCTTGCGGACGGACGTCTTCTTGGACGGGGCCTTTTCCGCTGTCGGAGCGGCGGGGGAGACCGGGGTCTCCTTGGCGGGCTCGGGCTTAGCCTCTGCCTTCGGGGCGGCCTTGACCTCAGCGGCCTTCGGCGTCGGCTTGGCCTTTACCTCGGCCTTGGGCTCCTCTTTGGCAGCAGCGGGCTTAGTCTCTGCCTTGGCCTCCGCCTTGGGAGCAGCAGCCTTGGTCGTGGTCTTTTTAGCCGTCGTCGTTGCGCGCTTGCGCGTGGTGGTCTTGGCGGTCGGCTTTGCCTCGACAGCTGCCTTGGCCTTTGGCTCGGAGGGCGCCTCCTCGACCTTGACGGCGGGCTTTGCAGCAGCCTTCGGGGTCGTCTTCGCGGCGGCCTTCGTCGTAGCAGCCTTTGTCGTCGTCGACTTCGTTGCCGTGGTCTTCTTGGCGGTCGTGGTCTTGGACGCGGTTGTCTTCTTGGCAGCGGTCTTGGCCGGAGCCTTTGCCGCGGGCTCGGCCTTTACCTCGGGAGCGACCTCGGCCTCGGAGGCCTTCTTGGCAGCGGCGGTCGTACGCTTGCGCGTAGTCGATGCCTTAGCAGTAGTTGCCTTAGCGGCGCTAGTCTTGCTAGCAGCGGCCTTCGTGGTCGCGGCCTTCTTAGCCGTCGTCTTGCGGGCCGTCGTCTTCTTGGCGGCAGGCTTCGCGGCGGGCTTAACTTCGGCCTCGGCCGCCGGCTTCTCCTCGGCCTTGGGCTCCTCAACAGCAGCGGGCTCCTTAACGGTCGCCGCAGGCTCGGCCTCAACTGCCTCAGACTCCTCAGTCTCAGCCACGGCCGCCGGCCTCTCAATCTCCGGGTGCATAAAGAAGTACAGGTCCAGATACTTGTCGGCCGAGCGTGTCCAGCTAAAGTCCTGGCTCATGGCCTGCGTTACCAGCTGGTTCCAGGCATCGCGGTTGTCCCAGAACAGGCGTGCTGCGCGGAACACGGCGTCGCCCATCTCGTCGCCGTTAAAGTTACTAAACGAGAAGCCCGTGCCCTCGCCGGTAAACTCGTTGTACGGCTGCACGGTGTCCTTCAGGCCACCGGTCTCGCGCACGATGGGTAGGGTGCCGTAGCGCATGGCGATGATCTGCGACAGGCCGCAAGGCTCAAACTTCGAAGGCATCAGGAACATATCGGCGGCGGCATACATACGCTGCGACAGCGCTGGATCGAACTCGATGCGCGCGGCCATGGTGCCGGGGTACTTGTCCTGGAAGTAGCGCAGGCCGTCTTCGTAGTCGCGGTCGCCGGTGCCCAGCACCGCCACCTGCACGCCGCCGGACAGGATGCGGTCGAGCGCATACATGACCAGGTCCATGCCCTTCTGGCGCGTAAGGCGCGTGACCATCACCATAAGCGGGCGGTCGTCGCGAACCTCGAGGCCCAGCTCCTCCTGCAGCTTGGCCTTGCACACGGCCTTGCCGGAACGGTCGTCAACCGTGTAGTTAGCGGCAATGCGCTTGTCGGTCGCCGGGTCAAAGCCCGCAACGTCAATGCCGTTGAGGATGCCCTGCAGCGCGTAGGAGCGCTCGCGCAGCACGCCGTCCAGGCCTTCGCCAAACTCGGGCGTCTGGATCTCGTTGGCATAGGTGGGGCTCACCGTGGTGATGGCATCGGCATAGTGCAGTGCGCCCAGCATGTAGTTGATGCTGCAGGCGTCGCAGCGCAGCTGCGTAGCTGCCGCGGGAATATGCGCCACACCCAGGATGTCCTCCATCACGGTGTCGCTAAACTGGCCCTGGAACGCCACGTTGTGGATCGAGAACACGGTCTTGACGCGGTCGTACAGCGGCAGGCCCTGGTAGAACTCGCGTAAGAACACTGGTGCCAGTGCCGTCTGCCAGTCGTTGCAGTGCAGGATGTCGCACTCAAAGCCGGCCGGCAGGTGCTGCAGGCTCTCGGTGATGGCCTTGGAGAAGAACGCAAAACGCTCGCCGTCGTCAAAGAAGCCGTAAGGATAATCGCGCGCAAAGTAGCGCTCGTTGTCCACGAACATATAGGTGACGCCGTCGCGCTAGAGTTTTTCAAGCCCGCAGTACTCGTTGCGCCAGCCAAGGCTCACGTAAAAGTCGGCAAAGTGCTCCATCTGCGCCTTGTACTCGTCCTTGATGGTGGCGTACTTGGGCACCATTACGATGACCTCGGCGCCGGCGCGCACAAGCGCCGCAGGCAGCGAGCCCGCCACGTCGCCCAGGCCACCGGTCTTTACAAACGGTGCGCACTCGGCCGAGGCAAACACGATCTGCATCTTTTTGCTGGAATCTGCCATATTGTCTCCCTGTTGCAATTCGAGAATAGCCGCCTGGCGCAAACCGGGCGGCTATTCTGCATGTTACGAGCGATGTTGCGGTGCCTACGTTAATGCACGATGGTGGTATCGGGAGTTAACGGAGCCTTGCCCAGCACCAGGATGTTCTCGGGCGTGCCGCGAAGCTCGGTGTTGGTGGGAACCACGTTGTTCTTGTCCAGGATGGCATTCTCAACGCGGGCGCCGCTCTTGATAATGCAGCTCTGGTTGATGATCGAGTTGGTCACCGAAGCGCCTTCCTCGACCACAACGCCGCGCGACAGGATCGAGTTGCGCACGGTGCCCTTGATGATGCAGCCGGCCGAGATGATCGAGTTGCACGCGTGGCTGCCGGTCGCATAGCGCGAAGGCGGCACGTCGTGAGCCTTGGTCAGGATCGGGCGCTCGGGATCGAAGAGCTGATCAGCCACGGTCTGGTCGAGCAGGTCCATGCTGCGGCGATACAGCGACTTCTCGCTAAACACGCCCACGACCTCGCCCTTGTACTCGTAACTGCACACGTCGATGTTGCCAAAGTCGCCCTGGAGTGCCTCGAGCAGATCCAGATAGTCGGCGGCCTGGTAATGGTCGATGATCTCGAGCAGCGTCTCGCGGTTGACGATGCAGCAGTCCATAGAGGCGTTGTCGCCGTACACGACGCCGGCGCTCACGCCCGTCAGGCGGCCGTTCTCGTTGATCTGCAGCTTGGTCTCGTCATCAACATTGCGCGTGGCCTTGCAGTACACCACGGTCATCTGGGCGCCGGAGTTCTCGTGCGCGTCGATGATGGTGTTGAGGTCCATGTTAAAGATGATGTTGGTGCCCATCATCACGACATAGGGCTTGTCCGAGCGCTGGAACAGCGTCTTGTTGGAGATGATGTCGCGCAGCAGGAAGCGCATGCCGCCCTTGGTGGTGCCATACGCGTTGCCGGGCACCATGAACAGGCCGCCCTTCTTGCGGTCCAGGCCCCAGTCCTTGCCCGAACCAACGTGGTCGATCAGCGAGCGGTAGTTGCCCGGCATGACGACGCCGACGGTCTTAATGCCGGCATTCATCATGTTGGACAGCGGGAAGTCGATCAGGCGGTAGCGGCCCAAAAACGGGACGGACGCGATGGGACGGTCCTTGAGCAGCACGCTGCCGTAGGTCGAAGAGTAGTTAGCGGTGATATAACCGATGGCCTTGCGATTGATCATCGGATCATTCCCCCTTCCCGATAACGACGTCATTTCCAACGACGGCCGTATCCTTGGTGGTATCGACAGAGCCGAGCTTCACGCCCTCTTCGACCGTGGAGTTCTCGCCCAAAATTGCGCGGCAGATGTGCGCGCCGCTCTTAACGTGCGCACCCGGCAGCAGCACGGAGTCCTCGACCACGGCGCGCTCCTCGATGATGACGTCGGTCGAAAGGATCGAGTGGCGAGCGGTGCCGTAGATCTTGCAGCCGTTGGAGACCAGGCAGTCGTCCAGGCGGCCGTCCGGGCCAATGTAGTGCGGCGGACGCGTGGTGATGTTGGACATGATGGGGAAGTTCTTGTCAAACAGATCGAACTCGGGGTTGTTGCCCAGCAGGTCCATCGAGGTCTCGTGGAAGCTGGCGATGGTGCCAACGTCCTTCCAAAAGCCGTGGAACTCGTAGCTGTACAGGCGCTTGCCCTCGCCGAGCAGCTTGGGGATGATGTCCTTGCCAAAGTCGTGGCTCGAGCGCTGGTCCAGGGCGTCCGCCTCGAGCGCCTCGATCAACACGTCGGCCGAGAAGATGTAGATGCCCATGGACGCGAGGTTCGAATCGGGCTTCTCGGGCTTCTCGGTGAACTTGGTGATGCGGCCGTCCTCGGGGTCGGTGGTCAGGATGCCAAAGCGGCTGGCCTCCTCCCAAGGCACGGGCATAACGCTCACCGTGAGGTCGGCGTTGTTCTCAATGTGCGTCTTGAGCATCTTGCGGTAATCCATGCGATACAGGTGATCGCCCGAAAGAATCAAGACGTACTTGGGGTCGTTGGCCTTGATGTAGTCGAGGTTCTGCGTAATGGCGTCGGCCGTGCCCGCATACCAGGCGCCACCGGTCTGCGTCTCGTACGGCGGCAGGATCGACACGCCGCCGTCGCGGCTGTCCAGGTCCCAAGCCTCGCCGGAGCCCACATAGGCATGCAGCAGGTAGGGGCGATACTGCGTCAGAACGCCCACCGTGTCGATGCCCGAGTTGGAGCAGTTGGAGAGCGAAAAGTCGATAATGCGGAACTTGCCACCAAAGCTAACCGCCGGCTTAGCGATCTTTTGGGTGAGTGCCCCCAATCGGCTGCCCTGTCCTCCTGCGAGGAGCATCGCGATGCATTCTTTCTTACTCATCGATTTCTCCTTCTGTCATCGATGTTCCTAAACCCATTAGCGACGGGCACGGCGCAACGTCACGCCCGTCGAGTAATGCCGTGCTGGCATAAGGGAGCTCGCGCGCCTTTACGCGTGCCAGATCTCGTCGCGGTACTCGCGAATGGTGCGGTCGCTCGAGAACCAGCCGGAGGAGGCGGTGTTGAGCAGCGCCTTGCGGTTCCAGGTCTCCTGGTCGCCGTAGCTGTTCGTGAGCTTCTCCCAGGCGTCGACGTAGCTGCGGAAATCGGCCATGACCAGGTCGGGGTCGTTGTTGTTCATGAGCTCGTTGTAGATGCTCTCAAAGTTGCCCGAAAGGCCGGCAAACGTGTTGTCCTTGAGTTCGTCCATCACGCGGCCCAGGCGCTCGCGGTCGCCGTTGAGGGTATCCCACGCAAAGTAGTTGTTGGATGCCCAGAGCTGCTCGACCTCGGGGGCGGTCAGGCCAAAGATGGCCTCGTTCTCGCGACCGGCCAGGTCGGCGATTTCGATGTTGGCGCCGTCGAGGGTACCCAGCGTAATGGCGCCGTTCATCATGAGCTTCATGTTGGACGTGCCCGACGCCTCCTTGCCGGCCGTGGAGATCTGCTCCGAGATCTCGGCGGCGGGGTAGATGAGCTGGGCGTTGCTCACGCGGAAGTTGGGGATAAAGCAGACCTTCATGACCTCGTTGACGCGGGCATCATTGTTGATGACGTCGGCCACGGAGTTAATGAGGCGGATGGTCTCCTTGGCGAAGGTGTAGCTCGAGGCAGCCTTGCCGCTAAAGATGAAGGTCGTCGGCGTCACATGGAAGTTGGGATCGGCGATGCGACGGTTGTAGATATCCATTACCTTCATGATGTTCATGAGCTGGCGCTTGTAGGCATGGAAGCGCTTTACCTGAACATCGAAGACGGTGTTGGGGTCAATGACCAGACCGGTCTCGGCCTTAACGTAGGCGGCCAGGCGCTCCTTGTTGGCGCGCTTGGAGGCACCCACGGCCTTCAGGAACTCGGTGTCGTCCTTAAACTCCTTGAGCTTCTCCAGCTCAAAGGCGTCCTTGAGCCAGCCATCGCCAATGGCCTCGGTCACGAGCTTGGCGTAGGTTGGGTTGGACTCGGCAAAGAAGCGACGGTGCGAGATGCCGTTGGTCTTGTTGTTGAACTTCTCGGGCGTCAGGGCATAGAAGTCCTTGAGCACGATGTTCTTGATGATGTCGGAGTGAATCTTGGCCACGCCGTTGACGCTGTGGCTGCAGATCACGGACAGGTTGGCCATGCGAATCTCGCCGTCCCACAGAATGGCGGTCTGGCGCAGACGCTCCTGCCAGCCCTCCTGCGTGGTGTCAAACGACTCGTGCCAACGACGGCTGATCTCGTCGATGATCTGGTACACGCGGGGGAGCAGCTTGGAGAACGTGCCGATGGGCCACTTCTCCAGAGCCTCGGGCAGGATGGTGTGGTTGGTGTAGCTCACGACCTGCGTCACGATGTTCCAGGCGTCATCCCACTCGAGCTTCTTTTCGTCGATGAGGATACGCATGAGCTCGGGGCCGCACATGGCGGGGTGCGTGTCGTTGGTGTGGATGGCCACAAACTGCGGCAGCAGCTCCCAGTTCTCGCCGTGCTCCTTCTCAAAGGTGTCGAGCAGGCTGTAGATGCCGGCGGATACAAACAGGTACTCCTGCTTCAGGCGCAGCAGACGGCCGTGCTCGCCGGCGTCGTTGGGGTAGAGGATGGCGCTGATTGCCTCGGCCTCGGCGCGCTCGGCATCGGCCAGGGCGTAGTCGCCGCGGTTGAAGGCCTCCAGATCGAAGTGCTCCTCGACCGGCTCGGCGG
>USKV01000066.1 GCA_900555355.1 uncultured Collinsella sp. | reverse complement strand
CACCGATGCGCTATCCAAAGAGGAAGCCAAGCTCAAGCGTCTCACGGGCCAGAACATGGGTATCACGAACACGGCCATTTTGCTCTTCGACCTTGCAATGCTGGTTTCTTCCGCGGCGCTGGTGCAGCGCGGAGAGCTGACGTTCGACGGGGCGCTCATTGCGGTCCTTGCGCTGTTCTCGTCGTTCGGTCCCACGGTCGCGCTGGCAAATCTCGGTGCGACGTTGCAAAACACCTTCGCCGCGGGCAACCGCGTTCTGGATATTCTCGATGAGCAGCCCGCTGTGCGCGAGGTCACCGACGGCAGGGACATTGTGTTCCGCGGTGCCGACGCCTGCCGCGTGACCTTCGGCTACCGCGACAGCGAGATTTTGAAGGAGGTCAGCCTGCACATCCCGGAGCACGGCATCGTAGGCATCACAGGCCGCAGCGGCAGCGGCAAATCCACGCTGCTCAAGCTGCTCATGCGGTTCTGGGACACGGATTTAGGACAGGTCGAGATCTCCGGCGAGAACATCAAGGGCATCAACACGGCGTCGCTGCGCGCAGCGGAGAGCTTCGTCGAGCAGGACACCGTGCTGTTCCATGACAGTATTGAAGAAAATGTCAAAATTGCCAACCGGAACGCGACCCATGAGCAGGTCGTGGCAGCCTGCAGGAAGGCGTCCATCCACGACTTTATCATGACGCTGCCGCAGGGCTACGACACGGTCGTGGGCGAGCGCGGCAGCCGTCTTTCGGGCGGCCAGAAGCAGCGCGTAGCCATTGCGCGCGTGTTTCTCAAGAACCCCAAGATCCTGATCCTGGACGAGGCGACGAGCGCCTTGGATAACGAGAGCGAGGAGGCGGTGCAGGAGTCGCTCGAGCGCCTGGCGCGCGGTCGCACCACGATCATCATCGCCCACCGTCTCTCGACCATTAAACATGCCGACGAGATTGCGACCGTCGAGCATGGTCGCGTTGTGGAACGTGGTACGCACGAGCAGCTTCTCGCCCGCGGCGGCACCTATGCCCGTTACTATCGAATGCAGTTCGAAGGTGCGCGTGCGCACGAGCTCGACTGATTGATATGACAGGAAGTTTATGGCTGACAAGAACCCTTTGACTCCGGAAGAAGTGACGGAGTTATTCTCCGAAATCGATGCATCCGGCGTCTTGGATCCCACGCTCGCCAAAAAGCGTACCGAGCGCATGCGTGAGAAGGAGGCTGCGGCCAAGCGCGGTGACAAAGCGGCGCTAGCGCAGCTGCGCAGCGAGGACCGTGCGAGCCAGGCAAAACATATCGACCCGCTGTCCGAGGACGATCCTTCGGGCTCGCAGGTGAGCCATACCATTACGAAGACCGCGATGGCCGTGGTTATCGGTATTTTGGTGCTGATCGTGGGCATGCAGATCGGCTACGGCGTGATGCGCCGTCTGAATACCGCCAACCTGTCCGAGAGCGTTTCGGTTGATACCGTTTCTACAGCACTCAAGGGTGGACTCGAGTGGGGCAACGGCTTTACGCAGTTCCCGCTCGACTTTAGTGTCGACGAGGCGGACGAGCGCACGGGTACGGTAGAGGTGACGGTGTTGGACACGTCGTCTGCCAACGAGCTCGAGCTGCTGTCTAACGGGCAGATTCAGGCTGCGGCACTTGCGACCAACGCGTTGCTCAACGATAAGATCGACCGCGTGGTGTATAACGTGCACGCCTATATCGACGAGGACAGCAAGATCCAGCACGACTCTTTCTTTGGCATGTTTCCCGCACGGGGCCATCAGAGCGCCATTCTGACGTTTGTGTGGACCAAGAGCTCGTCAAATGCCACGAGCATCGACTGGAAGATGCGTATCGTGAGCATGGACGACACGATTGCCGAGCGCATCCAAAAGCAGGTGAACTCGGTGTCGTCACTGATTGAGGACCCGGCGGTAAGCCAGACCAAGATTGACGAGGAAAAGGCCGAGCGCGACTTGGAACATCGCCTGCACGGTCGCGAGATCTTCCGCGGTGGCAAGCCCGACCGCGCGCCGTCCGATCTGCTGGAGCAGGATAAATAAGACGCCATCATCCCGCGTGAGCCAAGTGCCCGCGCGGGATGATTTTTCTGGGACGGGGATTAAATAATCATTCTGAGAGCGGGACTTTGTCGCCAACTGCATACATGGCAGACTGATTTTTCAATCCCCGTTCCAGAAAAATCATTATGCATAGAAAGTCATAATTATCATTTCGTAAACATTTCGATGAAATTAACGCCATGGCGCATACTTGCGGTTAAAATACCGCAAGGCCTAACTACCAACCTTTAAGCCGGTCCGGAGAGACCGGGAAGGAGAATTATGGCGAACAACCATACTGCGGGCACTGCTGCCCGCACCTTCGCGCCCAGCGAGCTTTGCCAGCGCATGCTGGCCAAAACCAGCAAGGGCACCTGCGGTCCCTGCATCCTGTACCTTGAGGATGGGACCGTTTTTTATGGCCGTGCATGTGGTGCCGAGGGCACTGCGACCGGCGAGGTCTGCTTCAACACCTCGCTTGAGGGCTACTTTGAGGTCATGACCGACCCGAGCTATGCCGGCCAAATCGTAACCATGACCTATCCGCAGATCGGCAACTACGGTATCGACGAGACCGACGTCCAGTCGGCCTTCCCCGGCGACGCCGTGCGCCCTGCGAGCGCTCCGGCTATGCGTGGCATGATCGTTCGCGACATGTGCGCCACGCCTTCTAACTGGCGTTCGGCCGTCAGCGTGCCGGAGTATCTGCGCGCCCACGGCATCGTCGCTATCGAGGGTGTCGACACCCGCGCTCTGGTGCGCCACCTGCGCGACAATGGTTCCAAGATGGGCATTATCTCGACCGAGATCTTCGACGTCGACGAGCTTGCCGAGCGTCTGGCCGCAGCGCCCACGCTGGTAGGCGAGAACCTGGTGAAGACCGTAAGTTGCCCCGCGCCTCACGAGTTTGTGGCCGCCGACCTGCCTGCCACGCATGACTTTGCACTTGCGGTTGCCGCTCCTGCCCGTCACAAAGTGGTCGCCTACGACTGCGGCGTCAAGCGCGGCATTCTGGAGGGCCTGGTCCGCGCCGGCTGTGACCTTACTGTCGTGCCGTGGGATACGCCCGCCCAGCAGGTCCTCGACATGAATCCCGACGGTGTCTTTTTATCCAACGGCCCCGGCGACCCCGATGCCGTGGTGGAGACCTACGAGCAGGTGCAGCAGCTGATCGGTAAGGTGCCGGTCTTTGGCATTTGTCTTGGTCACCAGATGATCAGCTTGGCGTGCGGCGCCCAAATGGAAAAGCTTAAATTCGGTCACCGTGGCGGTAACCAGCCGGTTATGAACCTGGTGAGCCGTCGCGTGGAGATCACCGCGCAAAACCATGGCTTTGGCCTGCTGTTCCCCAGCTTGGGCAAGCTTGTCCCTGAGCTTTCCGGCGGCGAGACCGAGCATGCGGCCGATGGAGATCTGCGCGTCTGGGTGCGCCGCGGAATCGCGCCGGTCGTGATGAACGAGCGCTTTGGCCGCATTCGCCTAACACATGTGAACCTCAACGACGGCACCGCCGAGGGTATCCAGCTGCTCGACGCCCCGTGCTTCTCGGTCCAGTACCACCCCGAGGCCTCGCCCGGCCCCACCGATGCCCACTACCTCTTTACCGCCTTTACGCGACTCATGGACGGCGAGGAGAACTACCTGGACATCGACACCGCGAAGGACCGTCTGCAGGGCTGGAATTTCGCCGAGACCGCCGCGCTGGAACTTTGCTGAGTCCGAGACCGCTGAGACCGAGGAGAACTAACATGCCGAAACGTACTGACATCAAGCGCATCCTCGTCATTGGTTCGGGCCCCATCGTTATTGGCCAGGCCTGTGAGTTCGACTACTCCGGCGCCCAGGCCTGCAAGGTGCTCAAGGAGGATGGCTTTGAGGTCATCCTGGTCAACTCCAACCCGGCGACCATCATGACTGACCCGGGTCTTGCCGACCGCACCTATGTCGAGCCCATCACCGCCGAGTTTATCGAGCGCGTAATCAAGAAAGAGCGTCCGGACGCGCTGCTGCCCACGCTGGGCGGCCAGACCGGTCTGAACGCCGCCGTCGAGCTGGCGAAAGACGGCACGCTCGACAAGTACGGCGTCGAGATGATCGGCTGCGACCTGGCCGCCATCGAGCGCGGCGAGGACCGCAAGCTCTTTAACGAGGCCATGGCCGAGATCGGCCTGGAGGTCGCGCGCTCGGGCTATGCCTACAGCGTGGCCGACGCCGAGGCCATCGCCGAGCGCGTGGGATATCCCTGCGTGCTGCGTCCGAGCTTTACCTTGGGCGGTGCCGGTGGCGGCATCGCGCATACCCACGAGGAGCTCGTCTCCATCGTGAGCCAGGGCTTGGAGCTCTCGCCCGCCCACGAGGTGCTGGTCGAGGAGTCCATCGAGGGCTGGAAAGAGTATGAGATGGAGGTCATGCGTGACCACGCCGGCAACGGCATCATCGTGTGCTCCATCGAGAATCTCGACCCCATGGGCGTGCATACCGGCGACTCCATCACCGTGGCGCCGGCGCAGACGCTCTCCGACCTTGAGTATCAGCGCATGCGCGTGGCCTCGCTCGCCATTCTGGAGAAGATCGGCGTCGAGACCGGTGGCTCCAACGTGCAGTTTGCCGTGAACCCCAACACCGGTCGCTTGATCGTCATCGAGATGAACCCGCGCGTGAGCCGTTCGTCCGCGCTGGCCTCCAAGGCCACGGGTTTCCCCATCGCCAAGGCCGCCGCGCGCCTTGCCGTGGGCTACACGCTCGACGAGATCGTCAACGACATCACCAAGGCTACACCCGCCTGCTTTGAACCCACGATTGACTACTGCGTCGTCAAGGTGCCGCGCTTTGCCTTCGAGAAGTTCAAGGGCACTGATCCTACGCTCACCACGCGCATGAAGGCCGTGGGCGAGATCATGGCGATCGGCCGCACCTTTGAGGAGGCCTTTGGCAAGGCCATGCGTTCGCTGGAGGACGGGCATCAGGGCATTTGTGCCGGTGGCAAGGAAGGTGCCGACAAACTGAGCGACGATGAGCTCGCTCAAGCCGTGGCAACGCCGACCGAGCACCGCATTTTCTTTGTGGTCGAGGCCCTGCGCCGTGGCTGGGACATCGCTCGCATCCATGCCATCTGCGGCATCGACCCGTGGTACCTCAACCGTATCAACGACATGGTGCAGGTTCAGGAGAGCATCCGCGGCCTGCGTGTGGAGGATATCGACGCCGACGCGATGCGCCTGCTCAAACAGTACGGCACGAGCGACGCCGAGATCGCCGCGCTGACCAGCTCGGACGAGCGCTTTGTGCGCGCCTATCGCAAGGGCCTGGGCGTGGTTCCCAGCATGAAGACGGTCGATACCTGCGCTGCGGAGTTCTCGAGCGCCACGGAGTACCACTACAAGACGTACGAGAACATCTACCGCACGAGCCCGGATGCCAAGAAGTGCGTGGCTCCCGACGAGACCACGCCGGCGGACAAGCCCAAGGCGATGATCCTGGGCGCCGGCCCCAACCGCATTGGCCAGGGTATCGAGTTCGATTACTGCTGTGTGCACGCGAGCTACGCGCTGGCGGCCCGCGGCTTTGAGACCATCATGGTCAACTGCAATCCCGAGACCGTCTCGACCGACTATGACACGTCCGACCGTCTGTACTTTGAGCCGCTCACCTACGAGGACGTCATGGATGTCATCGATGTTGAGCGTCCCGACGGCGTTGTGGTGACGCTCGGCGGCCAGACTCCGCTTAAGCTGGCGCGCATGCTCGAGGAGAGCGGCGTGAACATCATGGGCACCAAGCCCGATGCCATCGACTTTGCCGAGGACCGCGAGCGCTTTGCCGCCCTGCTCGACAAGCTGGGCATTATGTATCCGCCGGCGGGCCAGGCAACCTCGTTTGAGGAGGCCGAGGCCGTGGCCGCGCACATCGGCTACCCGCTGCTGGTGCGTCCGAGCTACGTGCTGGGCGGCCGCGGCATGATGATCGCCTACGATGCCGAGCATCTGCGCGATTACATGGCCGAGGCCGCGCGCATTAGCCCCGACTACCCGGTGTATCTCGACCGCTTCCTGGAGGGTGCGATCGAGTCCGACGTTGACGCCCTGTGCGACGGCGAAGAGGTCTACATCGGCGGCATTCTGGAGCATATCGAGGAGGCCGGTATTCACTCCGGCGACTCTGCGACCTGCATCCCGCCGTTCAGCTTTAGCGAGAGCCTGCAGGCGAAGCTCCGCGAGACCACGCGCCGCATCGCGATGGCGCTGGGCGTGCGCGGCCTGGTCAACGTACAGTACGCCATCAAGGGCGAGACCGTCTACGTGATCGAGGCCAACCCGCGCGCAAGCCGTACCGTGCCGTTTATCTCCAAGGCCACCGGCGTGCCGCTGGCCAAGTGCGCGGCGCGTATCATGGCAGGCGATTCCATCGCGAGCCTGGGCCTGCCGAGCGACGAGCGTCAACTGGACTGGTTCTGCATGAAGGAAGCCGTCATGCCCTGGGGCCGTTTCCCCGGTGCTGACGTTATCCTGGGGCCCGAGATGAAGTCGACGGGCGAGGTCATGGGTATCGCCAAGAGCTATCCCGAGGCATATGCCAAGACGCAGCTGGCGATCGACTACAAGCTGCCCGACCCCAGTGCCGGCAAGGTATTCATCAGCGTGTGCGACCGCGACAAGCGTCACATCCTTTCGGTCGCCCGTATCCTGCGCTACCTGGGCTTTGACATCTGCTCCACCGAGGGTACGGCGCGCGTGCTGCGCGGCGGCAACGTGACGTGCGAAGTCGTGGAGAAGATCAGCGGCCCGCACGACGGCGAGCGTCCCAACATCGGCGACCTCATCGCCGATGGCAAGATCGCGGTAATCATCAACACGCCGTACGGTCCGGGCTCGCGCGGCGATGGCTACCTGCTGCGCACCGAGGCCGTCCGTCGTGGCGTGACCTGTGTGACGGCGATGTCCGCGGCCAACACGTACGTGAGCGCCATCGAGGCGGTGCGTGAGGACCAGCAGGGTCACGGCAGCGCCAACGACATGGGCATGGACGTCATCGCCCTGCAGGACCTGCCGCAGCACACGGTGTAATGTGACCTGGTCGGCCGGGGCGGCAGCCGGACACTTTCTCTCGGAAACTGGGCTTCGCGAAGTTTTCCGAGAGAAAGGTCCGCCTCCCGCCCCGGCCTGCGGTGACTTGGCTTCACCGCGTGCTGCCGAAGGGGCTTTGCGCGATGACTAGGGCTGAATAGAAAATTAGTGTGGGCCCTGCCGTTCGTTCGAACGGCAGGGCCCACACTAATAATTCAGCCAACGTACGTCATGGCAATCCCCGGTAGGTCGCAGGGCGCTTCGCGGGCGGGCCAGGCTTTATC
>USKV01000065.1 GCA_900555355.1 uncultured Collinsella sp. | reverse complement strand
TAAGGACGTTACCGGCCTTTACGATGCCGTCATGGCGAATACGATCCTCAAGCTCCTGCATGGCGCAACCCCTTCTCGCGGCAACGATACCGCGCGATTAATAAACGTTGTTCGATAGTCTACCACGGACCGACCCCCGCCCGCCCCACAAGCAGCATCGCACCACAAACCAGTCTTTTTGGGACGGCGCGAATCGTGGCAGACAGCCTCCCAACACGCTAATGGCGGGCGCGTATCTTCACTAAACGCACCATGGCAAGCGCAAAGCCCACAGCGGCCACAGCCATAAGCACGTAGAACACCGAGCGGAAGCCGAACAGGAACACATCCGGACGGCCCGCAACAAAACTGGTCACGGCCTCGCCCATCGCCACGCTCATCTGCCCATACAGGATATGCGACGCCGCCGTAATGCCCACTGCCATACCCGCATAGCGCGCCAGGCTACCCAGGCTGCCCGCAAAGCCGAGCGCTTCGCGCGGAGCCGAGCCCATATACAGCGAGTTATTGGGGCTCTGGAAAATCGACGTGCCGCACGACATAAACGCGACGCAACACACGATTACAGGGATAGAAGAGTGCTCGTCGAGTGTGCTTACCGCAAAAAGACCGCACACGTACACTCCCAGGCCGACCGCCGTAGGACCCTCGCAGCCAACACGGTCCGAAACCGTACCCGAAAGCGGGCCGATAAAGGCATTCACCATCGGCAGCGCCAAAAACAGCAGGCCCGAAACGTCAGACCCAAACCCATGCGCGTCCTGAAAATAGAACGGCAGAATAAACTCGGATGCGCCAATACCAACGAACACAATGAGCATGCAGGCAAGGTTGATGGTGAAGGCCGAATTTGCAAAGCAGCGACGAGCGGCCTCGGCAAGGGACATGGCGCGCTCGCAGGCCTCCGGCTTAACATGCGGCAGCGTGTAGAGTCCCACGATAAACGAGATCACGCCAATGGGCAGGTTGATGAGAAAGATGCTCTCCCAGGGAAAGCTTGCCACCAGCATGCCGCCGAGCACGGGGCCACACATCATGCCGAGGGCCACAAAGGTCGCGAGAATACCCATGGCACGGCCTCGTTCGCGCGCCGGAAACGACTCGGTGATGATACCCATGTTGTTAGCCATGGCTGCCGCGCAACCGACGCCCTGAACAATGCGTGCCAGGATAAGAACCTCGAGCGAGGCCGAAAGGCCGCACAGCAGCGAACCGACCGAAAAGACGATGACACCCAGCTGGAACACACCCACCTTGCCGCGCACGTCGCCCAGACGGCCAAACGGCAACATAGCCACGCATGTCGCAAGCAGATACACCGAGCTTACCAGCTGAATGCGATCGAGGCCCACGCCCAGCTCCTTTTGCATCACGGGCAGCGCCACGGTCACGACGGTCGAATCCAGACACACCATAAACGTCATGATGAGCACGGTAAACAGAATCGCCCACTTGTTCTTGCCATGGGTGTCGCCCTCTAGGGCAATGTGCTCGCGGCGCAGCTGCTCTGCAGTTTTCTCCATATCCATCCTTTCGAGTGGCCCAACGCAAAAAACGGGGCCCCGATCGCCTGCGAACAGTCGCGATTGGGGTCCCGCCTACGGAATCGGAACGAAAGGTCGCCGAAGCTTTCTGCCAGCATCGGCACCTTGTACGGAGCTAGCCTAGCACTGCTCGAGTGCCTGCTCAAGGTCGGCAATCAGATCGGCCGTATCCTCGAGGCCGCACGACAGGCGCACCATGTCGGCGGAGATGCCACAGGCGATGAGCTCCTCATCGTTCATCTGACGATGCGTGGCATTAGCGGGATGCAGGCAGCACGTGCGGGCGTCGGCCACGTGCGTGGCGATCTGGGCGAGCTTGAGGCTCTTCATAAAGGTCTCGGCCGCCGCGCGACCACCGTTAAAGCCAAAGCTCACAACGCCGCACGTACCGTTGGGCATGTACTTCTGAGCCATGTCATAGTACTTATCGCCCTCCAGGCCCGGATAGCTCACGAAACGCACCTTGGGATGGCTCTGCAGGAACTTGGCAACGGCCAGGCCGTTCTCGCAATGACGCGGCATGCGCACATGCAGGCTCTCGAGCGAGCTGTTCAAGAAGAACGCCGCCTGCGGGTTCTGCATGGGGCCGAGGTCGCGCATGAGCTGAGCGGTTGCCTTGGTAATGAAGGCGCCCTCGCGACCGAACTTCTCGGCATACGTCACGCCGTGGTAGCTCTCGTCGGGCGTGGTGAGACCCGGGAACTTGTCCGCATGGGCCATCCAGTCAAACTGGCCGTGATCGACGATCACGCCACCCAGGTAGGCCGCATGGCCATCCATGTACTTAGTGGTGGAGTGCGTGACGATGTCGGCGCCCCACTCAAAGGGACGGCACATCACGGGCGTCGGGAAGGTGTTGTCGACCATCAGCGGTACGCCGTGGTCGTGCGCGGCCTTGGCAAAGCGCTCAATATCGAGCACGGCAAGGGCGGGGTTGGCGATCGTCTCGCCAAAGACGAGCTTAGTGTTGGGCTGGAAGGCTGCCTCGAGCTCCTCATCGGTGCAGTCGGGGGCAACGAAGGTGCAGGTCAGCCCCATACGGCCCATGGTGTGGGCGAGCAAGTTGTACGTACCGCCGTAGATGGCAGAGCTTGCGACCACGTGATCGCCGGCACCGGCAACGTTAAAGATCGCGAGGAAGTTCGCAGCCATGCCCGAGCTCGTGAGCATCGCAGCGGTACCGCCCTCCATCTCACAGATCTTGGCAGCAACCAGATCGCACGTGGGATTCTGCAGACGGCTGTAGAAGTAGCCCGACTCCTCTAGGTCAAACAGCTTGCCCATGTGCTCGGACGTGTCGTACTTCCACGTGGTGGACTGGTAGATGGGCACCTGGCGCGGCTCCGCATCTCCCGGGTGATAGCCGCCCTGAACACATGTAGTACCGATGGTCTGCTCGCTCATATCTTGCTCCCTTGCCTGGGTTACGTTTTATTCGGTTCACGATACCGCTACCCTGCACCCCTCTCAACCCATCCCCAAGGTAGGTTATTGGACAAATTGATCAGGGGTATTTATCTCAAGCCTTGGGCATTTGCTCGATAGATAAAAATGAGGCATACATGAAGCTCTCGATGATTACACGCACCGTCACGGGTACCATAGGCGGGTACACCGTGACCAAGGAGACAACGATGAAGCAAATCGATACGGCCCAGCTCGACATCACCGCCTGTCAGGCTCAGGCTGCCGAATACCACGCCCGTGGCTTTAACTGCGCCCAGGCCGTCGCCTGCACCCTCGCGCCCGCCGTCGGACTCGACCCCCAGATCGCCTTTACCCTCACCGAGGGCTTTGGTGCCGGCATGGGCGGCATGACCGAAACCTGCGGCGCCATCTCGGGCGCCGTGGCCATCATGGGCTTCGTGATGAGCGACGGCATGGAAAACCCCAAGACCAAGGGTCAGACCTACAAACTGTCGCGCGAAATCGCCAAGCGTTTTGGCGAGAAGAACACGACGACCGTCTGCGGCACGCTCAAGGGCATTGAATCGGATAAGGGTCCGCTCCGCAGCTGCCCCGGCTGCATCGACGATGCCGTCGAGATCGCCTGCGATATGCTAAAGCAGCTTGCCGAGTAAACGGCAGCAACAGAAAAACGACGGCCGGCGCGCTTGGGATCCATCCAAATGCACGCCGGCCGTCGTCCTTAGAACTCGGCAAATTCGGGAGCGCTGACCTCAATCTCCTCGCGCCCCGCCATAAGCTCGCGCATCTTGGCGCAAAACGACTCCTGCTCCCCTGCCTTAAACACCAAGTGAAGTGTCACGGTATCCGCGTAATCGGTATCCGAAACCTTGGCACCCGAATCCTGCGCCAAACGAAGCACCTGCTCATACTGTGGATAGGCCACATGTACGTCAACGGGCACGACGCTCGTCATCTCGACGATCTGCCCAGCCTCCCGAGCAGCTGCCACCGCCGCCTGCGTCACCGCGGTATAGGCGCGCACCAATCCACCAGGCCCCAACAGCGTGCCACCAAAATAGCGCGTCACTACGCAGCAAACATTTTTGAGCTCTGCGCCGCGCAGCACCTCGAGCGTCGGCATACCGCTCGTGCGGCTCGGCTCACCATCATCGCTCTGGCGCTCGCGTCCATCGACTAAAATCCACGCGGGAACATTGTGCCGAGCGTCGTAATGACGCTTGCGAACCATCTCGATAAAGGCATTCGCCTCATCCTCGGACTCAATATGGACCAGCTGGGCAATAAACCGGCTCTTGCGGTCCACAAACTCGCCCGAAGCCTCAATATTCGATTGCAGAGTAAAATAGCTGTCCAACAAAGCCCCTCAACAACAAGCAAAGCAACAAACAGCCTCAATAATACGGCAAACACCATATCGATTGTCAGGGTAACAAAAATGCCAAGTGGGCCTATAAGCCGGGTTCTGTCGTGAACGGTCATTTATCTTGTCTGCACGTTACCGTGCAGCTCCACGCACGCTACCCGAACGCGGACCGGGCCGGCCCATAGCGTTCCTATTCGCGCTTGCTCCGGATGGGGCTTGCCAAGCCGCCGTGTTGCCACGACGCTGGTGGTCTCTTACACCACCGTTTCAGCTTTTCCCTTTACGCCTTGCGGCGCAGGTGGGAGTCTTCTTTTCTGCGGCGCTTTCCGTCGGATCACTCCGCCCGGCCGTTAGCCGGCATCCCGCCCTCTGGAGCCCGGACTTTCCTCACGCGTACTGCAAGCAGCACATCGCGCGACCGTCTGGCCCACTCAGCAGTGCAAGAGTGTAGCACACCGTTGTCACAGGCAATGGCACAACACAAGCGTTCGACACGATAAACCAAGAACCACGCCATGCAGTACAATAGTATCGTCGATGGGCAACGTCGTCAGTCGAGACGCGACCGCGCTCCGCACCCCTCCGTCTACTCGGTGCGTTCCCGCCTCCTCCCCGAGGCAGGATGTCGGCATTTTTCATGCACCAACAACCCAATAGCCCGTGAACAGCCTAGGCGGCATTGCACACGGGCAGCATCGCGCATCTCGGCAGGAAATGCAAAAAGGGACCCGTCCATTGCGGACGGATCCCTTAAAACAAGTGATCGTCAAACCGATTTACTCGGCGTCGGTCTCCTCGTCCTTCTTCTCGGAAGGCAGCGGGGTAACCTCGATCTCGACGCCCAGAGTCTCAGCAGCGGACTTCATGGACAGGGAGATACGACGACGGTCGAGGTCGATCTCCATGACCTTGACCTGAACCTTGTCGCCCACGTGGGTGACCTGAGAAGGCTGGTCGACGTGCTTGTTGGCCATCTCGGAGATGTGCACCAGGCCCTCGATGCCCTCGCCCAGGTCGACGAAAGCGCCGAACGGGACAAGCTTGGTCACAGTGCCCTCGACGATAGCGCCGACGGGGTACTTCTTGACCAGTGCGCGCCACGGATCCTCGGTGGTCTGCTTGAGACCCAGGGAGATGCGCTCGCGGTTGAGATCGACGTCGAGAACCTCGACCTCGACCTCCTGGCCGACCTTGACAACCTCGGAAGGATGGTTGACGTGGTTCCAGGAGAGCTCGGAGATGTGGATGAGGCCGTCGATACCGCCGAGGTCGACGAAGGCGCCGAAGTCGACGATGGAGGAAACGGTGCCCTGGAGACGCATGCCAGACTTGAGCTTGGACAGGATCTCGGAGCGCTCGGCCTTACGGGACTCCTCGAGCACGACGCGACGGGAGAGGACGACGTTGTTGCGGTTGCGGTCCATCTCGATGACGCGGGCCTCGATGCGGGTGCCCATGTAAGAGGTGAGGTCCTTGACGCGACGGAGGTCGACGAGGGAAGCGGGCAGGAAGCCACGCAGGCCGATGTCGAGGATAAGGCCGCCCTTGACAACCTCGATAACCTCGCCCTCGACGTTCTCGCCGGAGTTGAACTTCTCCTCGATGCGGTTCCAAGCACGCTCGTACTCGGCACGCTTCTTGGACAGGACCAGACGACCGTCCTTGTCCTCCTTCTGGAGAACCAGAGCCTCGATGGGATCACCGAGTGCAACGATGTCTGCAGGGTTAGCGTCCTTGCGGATGGACAGCTCGCGGACCGGGATAACGCCCTCGGACTTGAATCCGATGTCAACGAGCACCTCGTCATGCTCGATCTTAACGACAGTGCCGTTAACGAGATCGCCCTCATCAAAGTCGGTAATCGTACCGTCGATGAGGTTGTTCATCTCCTCCTCATTGACATCGTCAAGAGAGAAAATGGACGAGTTCTGAATCTCACTCAAAGGTGGACCCCTTTCGAACTACGGGGCCCCGATTGCTAGGACCTACAGAAGGGTGCGACAAGCACACAACGTTTAGGAACACTCGGGAGCCGACAGATACTAATGTGACGCTTATGCAATCACGTTCGTATAGATTACGGGGAAATGAGTTCGATTTCAAGCGTGAACTGCGATTTTTTACTCGTGTGGAGACTTTTTCGTAATCTTATGGACAGCCGCCTCCACAACTTGACGATAAGCAGTTTGCCCATACGCCTTTGAGGTAAAGTATCCGGAGCCAACGATTCTGGAACGATTTTTCGAGAAAGGTGCCCGCGTGCTCAAAGCAGTCGTTTTCGATATGGACGAAACGCTTCTTAGCATCAACCTCAACGCGTTCATCCTTCGCTATTTTAAGGATGTCTCGTCGATGCTCGCGGATATCGGGCGCCGCAGCCGCGGTGGCACGATGGCGCGCCTCGGCACCATCCTGGTCGACCTCAACGCCAATCGCCGCAGCGGCACGGACAACCGCACCAATCTTGAGTTTTACCAAGAAGAGGTCGAGCGCCGATGCGGGATCTGTCTCTCCGATCCCCTCATCTACGAGGCGTTTACCTACTATGACCATGAAGTTCTTCCGTACAAGAACGACGATGTCATTAACGCCCACGCTATGCCGGGCGCGCACGCCGCGCTCCAGGCCGTACAGGACGCTGGACTGCGTTGCGCGCTCTTTACCAACCCCAGCTTTCCCCAGGGGGCCATCGAGTGCCGCATGGGCTGGGGCGACCTGGCCGACGCCCCCTTTGAACTCGTCACGCACATGGGAAACACCACCCGCTGCAAGCCCGATGCCACCTACTATCTTGAACAGCTTCAGGTGATGGGACTCGAGCCGCACGAGGTCCTCATGGTGGGCAACGATCCCAAGCGCGACTTCCCCAGCCCCGCCTGCGGCATTCAGACTGCCTATGTAGGCCAGGGCAAGCCCAGCCGAGCCACCTGGCGCGGAACCATGGAAGACTTCGCCCGCGACTTTAACGCCGTAGTAGAAGCCTTCTACGAGCACCAAATAGCCGACGAACTGTCATAGCCAATAGAACAACAAACAAAGATAACGCCGATGTTTTGGCAACGACAGACACTATGACCCAATCCGAGGGCACTAAAAAGATAGGAGCCCCCGCTCGT
>USKV01000064.1 GCA_900555355.1 uncultured Collinsella sp. | reverse complement strand
GTCCGCGGACGCCGCGACACCGCCGTCGACCGCGGCGTCCTCACACGTTTTTACCAGCTCATCGATTGCATCCACGTAGGCGTGGGCGCGGGCGTGAGGGCCGGCAACCTCTACAAAGGTGGGCTGAGCGGCGGACTTGGAGGCAGTCTGGGGCGCAGCGGCACCCTCCTCCAGCGGCGCGACCTCAAACAGCACACCGCGGGCATCAAATGCCGCGGCAAGCTCCTCGCGCATCGCCGCCTGCTCGCGGGCAAGTAGCACGACGACCTCTCCCCCATTGTTCGCTACGGCAGACAGCAGCTCTAGCAGGCCGTGCGTAAACGACGTGATACCGCGCACGCATACGGCGCGAGTGCACGCCGGCAGGCTATCGGCCAGGACACTGGTCATAATGTCAGCCGCCTCGCAGGGCTCGACCATATCTCGACGGTCCAAACCGCCCGCGTAGGCGCGCAAAAGCTCGAACACGCGAGCCTCAGCATCGCTTTTTGGCTCAGGCTGGCAATTGTTGCCACCGCATCGCTCGGCACCCGTCCCTGCCACACCCGGAAGCACATCGCGGGCCATGCGCGCAAGCATGCGCACCGTGCCCTGGCTGCGCGAAAGCGGCTGCAGGTCGGCATCGTCGCGACGGGCAATCATGTCCGAGAACAGCATCTGACGTTGCAGGTTGTCGACGAAACCGCGCCCGTCGCCCAAAAGCTCCCAAAGCGAGCGAAGCCACGATACGGGTGTCTTGTAGTCGATACCCAGCGAAATGCCGGCTTCCGCCGCATCATGACGGCACAGATCGAGCTCGGCAAACGTTGGTGCCAGCAACACGGCACGCCCGTGACGGGCAATAAGGTCGGCAAGCAGCGCCGACTCGGCATCGCTCAAATCCGTGCCGGCATTGGTGGTATAGATTCGAACAGGCATGGTCCTCCGCTCAAACCGTTCGCAATAATCAATGCATCCATCCTACCCGCCCACGCGGACAGATTTGCCCCACGCCAACAGATTTGATCCCTCGGGGACGGAGGAAAACGGATCAACGAGGGGTCAGTCTAACCCGGTGATACGTTTTCCTCCGTCCCCGAGGGATCAAAAAACCGCCCCCGAAGGGACGGTTCTGCGCAATTTGTTTTTACCGCTGGCCTACTCGCCATCCTCCAACTTAATGAGGATCTTGCGGTAGCCACCGTACTCGCCGTTCAGCGCCTTTGAAACGCGGCTCACCGTGGTGGACGAAGCGCCGGTGCGGGCCTGAACCTCAACATAGGGCTCGCCCTCATCCAGATAGCGCGCGACCTGCAGGCGCTGCGATAAATCGCAAATCTCGCGCGGCGTGCAGATATCGGTCAAAAACGCTTGGATATCCTTCTCGTCGTCCAAAAGGCTAAATGCGTGGACCAGCTGCTTGACATCAGGCTTGTCAAACATGTTCTCGATATTCATCGATCACCGCCAAACCCGCCATAAGGCATCGAAGTTGATACTGACATCGGGCATCGTTCGCCCGTAATATGCAATAAAACTATGCATGGGCTATTTGCCCGTAGCAGTGTAGCACACCACCAAACTAAAGCGACAAGACTCTCTGCCAGCGGCGCGTTTTTCAGGACGAACGCCGTTTAGAAACCATATGCGCACGTAAGCTCCACGAATATTTGAGACAATGGGCGCCCAAACACCGCGGCGCGCCCGCGCAACCATCCAAGTCGCCGCCGCAAGCCGCTTCACGCGACGCCAGCAACCCCGGCGCAAGAAAGGATTCACGCCATGCGCTTTATGCTTAACTGGCTCTTCACCTCGATCGCCATCGCGATCGCCACGTTCCTCGTCCCCGGCATCCAACCCTTCGGTTTTGCCGAGGCCTGGGTCTGCTTTGCCTTTGTGGGACTGTTCCTGAACATTGTCGATTCGTTCGTCAAACCGTTCCTGACGGTCATCTCGCTGCCGCTCACGATCATTACGCTGGGCATTTTCCAGCTTGTCGTCAACAGCTTTATGCTTGAGCTCGCGAGCTACCTGTCGGTCAACCTGCTGGGCGTCGGCATCTCCATCGCCAGCTTTGGATCGGCCTTTATGGGCAGCATCCTGGTGTCCATCACGCGCAGCATCCTCGACAGCATCGCCGAGGACTAAAACGGCCATTCCGACCGTGTCCGTCTCAACAGCCCAAAACGAAGGCCGCCCATCGCAAAAATGGGCGGCCTTCTTATTTGTCAATCCTCAGAAGGCAAGAAAATCTACCATTTCCACCCCGTCCCCAAATGGCAGGTGGGCTAGATGACGTAGTCGTAGCCTTCGCTGGGGGCGACGAGCTGGTCGAGCGTCACGCCGTCGAGGTAGTCGTTGATGAGCTTGTCCAGGTTCTTCCACACGTCGAGCGTGGGGCACTCATCCGAGCGCGAGCAACCCTTGCAGTCGCCATCCAGGCAGGCGACCGGCGCCAGACTACCCTCGGTCAGGCGCAGGATCTCGCCCACCGTGTACTGCTCGGGCGGACGCGTGAGCACATAGCCGCCGCCCTTGCCACGCATGCCCGAAAGCATGTTGGCGCGCACGAGCGTAGCCAAGATGTTCTCGAGATATTTCTCGGAAATCCCCTGTCGCGCCGCGATCTCTTTGAGCGGGATGCGACCGGCCGCCTGGTGCTCGGCCAGATCGACCATAACGCGCAGGGCGTACCTGCCCTTAGTAGAAACCAACATATATAGTGCTGCCTTTCGGTCTTTTAGTCCGTTGAAATTCTAGCCGAAAAATTGGGTTTGAAAATACCCGTTCCGGTCAAGATGGTTAATCGACTCGTAATAATCTTCTATTTCCTATTGCATTACTAGGCTTTAGTGTCTAGTATGCTTGCCAACAGCTAAACGAACAACCTATAAGGTTTATGGGTTTAGCTGCTAGACACACCGTAAAACCACACGGCAACCAGCAACTTGAACACTTTGGAGGTTCACCATGAGCAAGGTTTACACGTCCATCGATCAGCTTATCGGCCACACCCCGCTTCTGGAGCTCACCCACTTTGAGGCCGATGAGGACCTCAAGGCTCGCGTGCTCGTCAAACTGGAATACTTCAACCCCGCCGGATCCGTTAAAGACCGCGTCGCCAAGAACATGATTGACGAGGCCGAGAAGGCAGGCAAGCTCGTGCGCGGCGGCGACTACACCATCATCGAGCCCACGAGCGGCAACACCGGCGTCGGCATCGCCTCGGTGGCGGCCGCCCGCGGCTACAAGGTGATCATCACCATGCCCGAGACCATGTCCGTCGAGCGCCGCAAGCTGATGCAGGCATATGGTGCGCAGCTCGTGCTCACCGACGGTTCCAAGGGCATGAAGGGCGCTATCGCCAAGGCCGAGGAGCTGCAGAAGGAGACTCCTAACAGCATCATCGCCGGCCAGTTTGTGAACCCCGCCAACCCCGCCATTCACAAGGCCACGACCGGCCCCGAGATCTGGGACGACACCGACGGCAAGGTCGACATCTTCGTCGCCGGCGTTGGCACCGGTGGTACCGTGACCGGCGTGGGCGAGTTCCTCAAGGAGCAGAACCCCGAGATTAAGGTCGTCGCCGTCGAGCCCGCTACCTCCCCGGTGCTCTCTAAGGGCCAGGCCGGCCCGCACAAGATCCAGGGCATCGGCGCCGGCTTTGTGCCCGACGTCCTCGACACCCAGGTCTATGACGAGATCATCCCCGTCGAGAACGACGACGCCTTTGCCACCGGCCGCGCCGTGGGTCACAAGGAGGGCGTGCTCGTGGGCATTTCGTCCGGCGCCGCCGTGTGGGCCGCATTGCAGCTGGCCAAGCGCCCCGAGAACAAGGGCAAGACCATCGTGGCCCTGCTTGCCGACACCGGCGAGCGTTACCTGTCCACGGCGCTGTTCCAGGACTAGGGCCCGTCACTTGTCGATAGGCCCAAGGCACGCCGGTCTCCCCTCTCTTCTGGCAGCCTGAGCCCATCTCGTTAGGGTGTCCCACACGACGCCCGAACTTGCTACAATGTCTGCGGCGCGGAACCAGCCTCCCGCGCCGCTTTTCTTTTTTGGCCACATGCCACCAAGGAGAACCTCCCCATGCACAACAAGCGCGTGCTCGTCGCCATGAGCGGCGGCGTCGATTCCAGCGTGACCGCGTACCTGCTCAAAAGCCAGGGCTACGAATGCGTCGGCGCCACCATGCGCCTCACCTGCCCCGCGCCCGACCCCATCACGGGCATGAGTAAGGTCGACCGCGACATCGCCGATGCAAAGGCTGTCGCCGAGCGCCTGGGGATACCCCACCATGTGCTCGACCTGCAGCAGACCTTCGACCGCAACGTTATCGAGCGCTTTGTGAACGCCTACCAGGAAGGGCTGACGCCCAATCCGTGCATTATCTGCAACCGCCACATTAAGTTTGGCGCGCTGCTCGATGCAGCGCTGGATATGGGCTGCGACTACATCGCAACGGGACATTACGCAAAGACGAGCCAGGCGCCCGATGGCACCTGGCAGCTACACCGCGGCGAAGATCCCAAAAAGGACCAAAGCTACTTTTTGTATTCGCTTACGCAGGAGCGCCTGGCGCGCACGATTTTTCCGCTGGCAGGCCTAGACAAAGAGCGCGACGTGCGCCGCATTGCCGCCGAGCAGGGCTTCATAAACGCCAAGAAGGCCGAGAGTGAGGATATCTGCTTTATCGCGGACGGCGACTACGCGGGCTATATCGAGCGCCGCTGCGGACATCCCGCCGCACCGGGCGACATTGTGTGGCGCGACGGCAGTGTAGTCGGGCGCCACAACGGCGCGCTGCGCTACACCATTGGCCAGCGCAAGGGCCTGGGCGTCGCGATGGCGCATCCCGTGTACGTAACGGGCGTCGATGCCGCCAACAACATTGTGCATCTGGGCGAGGCCGAGGACCTGACGGCCGCAGCGCTCACGGCCAATGACTGGATCTGGAGCGCCCCTGCCGACCGCATGGAGGCAGAGCTCGATGCCGGTGGCATTCGCCTGGGCGCCAAGTACCGCTACCGTCAAAAGGACCAGGCAGCGACCCTTACACGTGGCGCCGACGGACAAATGCTACTGACTTTTGACGAGCCGCAGCGAGCCATCGCTCCCGGCCAAGCCGTTGTAGTCTACCGCGGCGACATCGTCCTCGGCGGCGGCACGGTAACCGGCGCACTTAAGTAGCCCCATCCCCTTCATAAATTGCGGTGAAATAGGGACTGTTTAAGCGTTTAAAACCGCCAAACAGTCCCTATTTCACCGCAACTTAGAGAGGACGGCCTCGGTCGGTACTGCCGTATCAGCCGAGGCCGCTGCATCGCTAGCGCTGTACGTAGGCGCGGACCAGCTCGTAGGTATTGCGCACGCCGTCGATGTGGCTGCGCTCGTAGTTGTGGCTCGCGTACACGCCGGGGCCGATCAGACCATGGCGAATGTCGTAGCCGGCAGAGAGCGTGGCTTCGACGTCCGAACCGTAATGCGGATACACGTCGATAGCGTAATCGAGCTCAAGCTCGCGCGCGATATTGGACAGCGCCGTCACCAGGTCGTAGTTGTACGGACCGCCCGAATCCTTGGCGCAGATCGACACCATGTGCTCGGTGCAGCCTAGGTCGTCGCCCACGCAGCCCATGTCAACGCTGATCATCTCGCGCGTGTCGGCCGGCACGAAGGCGCCGCCGTGGCCCACCTCCTCGTACACGGTAAAGAGCAGCGAAACCTTACGCGAAAGCGTCACCTCGCCAGCGGCGACGGCACGCGCCAAGCCCAACAAAATGGCGGCCGATAGCTTGTCATCCAGGAAGCGGCTCTTAATGTAGCCGCTCTCCGTCACCGTCGTGCGAGGATCCATAGCGATGATGTCGCCGGTCTGAATACCCAGCTCGAGCACATCGTCCTTGCTGTCGACGTTCTCGTCGAGCAAGATCTCCATGTTCTTCTCGATGGTCTTGACCGGCTCGTCGGCCACGTGCGCCGAAGGCTCGGTGTTAAGAACCACGCCCGTGTAGACATTGCCGTCGCGCGTGTAGACGGTGCAGTTCTCGCCATCGGCCGTAGACCACTGGTGCCCACCAAGCGTCGTGGGACGCAGGCGGCCATTGTCCTTAATGGAACGCACCATGGCGCCTAGGGTATCGACATGGCTCGCCAGTACGAGCGGCTCGCCCTCGCCGCCAAGCTCAACGAGCACGTTACCCTTATTAGAACGCTCAGGCCCAAACCCCATATCGCGCAGGGTCTCCATCAGATAATCAGTCGCCGCACGAGTAAACCCCGTAGGCGAAGCAATCGAGGTAAGCGCCTTCAACTGGTCAGTAATATAGGAGAGCGTCTCCTCTAGAGAAGCATCGATTACAGAAGCCATGTGCATCCTTCCAAGCAAAACTAAGACCGAGTCCCGATTTTAACCGTTCTGCACGTGCAATGCCCCAGGAGCCGAGCCGCCTCCAGACGTCCCCGCACCGGTTTTGTGCACGTGCACGGTTTACAATCTCAATCTTGCATAAATCCTATTGGTATTTGCATAGAAATGAGGCATCTTTTTGCTTCGTCTCAGGGTACCCCACCTTGGGCCGTGCAAAAAACGGAGTATTCAGCACCGTGGGCCCCAACGACCCCATCGCGAACGACAAAACGACGTGGTTACAGCAGTGTTGCAGGTCGTCGCAAAGCAGAAACTCAGTAACAACCCCCTCCACTCATCGATAGCCCGCCCACAATGACTGTCGATGGGCGCCTGCGGGCCACTACGGGCCATTCAAAACGTTATGCATTTTTAAGAGCTTGCTGAATACTCCCAAAAATGCACGCTGGGAAGTGCACCACCTATCCGCAGCGGGCAGTATGCCTTGGTTTTGCCCGTCTCGGGGCATCGACGCAGCACAAAAAGCCCCGCCGTGCGTAGCACGGCGGGACCAGCGGCAAGTCAAAAGTCCATACGCCTACAGGCGAAAGAACACCAAACGAGGCTAGGCAGCCGGGCAGATCTTCTTGAAGAGCTCGATGACGTCGTCGAGCGTCGCCTCGCGCGGGTTACCCGGGAAGCAGGCGTCGGCCATGGCGTCCTTGGCCAGGACCTCGATCTCGTCAGCCTTCATGGCCTCGCAGACGTGCGGGATGTTCACGTCGGCGGAGAGCTGCTTGACGGCGGCGATGGCGGCATCGGCGGCCTCGTCGGTGCTCATGCCCGTGGTGTCAACGCCCATGGCAACGGCAACCTTGGCCAGGCGCTCGGCGCAAACCGGCTTGTTGAACTCCATGGCGATCGGCAGCAGCATGGCGCAGGCGACGCCGTGCGGGGTGTCGTAGTGAGCGGACAGGGTGTGAGCCATGGCGTGGTCGATGCCCAGGCCAACGTTGGAGAAGCCCATGCCGGCGACATACTGGCCAAGAGCCATGCCCTCGCGGCCGGAGCCGGGCTGACCGGACTTGGCCTCGGCGACGGAGTCGCGCAGGTTCTCGCTGATCAGCTT
>USKV01000063.1 GCA_900555355.1 uncultured Collinsella sp. | reverse complement strand
GGAGGTGTCGATGAACGTCCGTTCTTCGGCTTTGGGGTCTGCTGTCCAATCGCCCTTGGAGTCAACGATTCCCTTCTTGTAGGTCACCTTACAGTTGATCTCTCCTTTTTCGGTGTCATACGTTGGCACAACCGTGAACTTGTAGACCGAGTGGTCGTACGTGTAGTGCGAGAACTGCGAACCGTCGGTTTCCTCGCGCACATAGTACGTAAAGGTCTTGAAAGGGCCACCCGTGGAACCATCCGGGTCGTCGGGATTATTCCTGATATCAGAGAGCGAGTACTTGAGCTCAACCTTTTTATTTTTATCAGTGGTGTCCTTGAACAAAAGCGTCTGCTTCGTATCTTTACCAGAGGTGGTCACGGCAGTACCGATGATGTCTTGAAATTTGCTGTCTTTCGCAAGTTGAAGCGTAAACTCCTTCATCTCGCCGCCCTCAACGACCTTAGTCGCGTTAGGAGTCCAGGAACGACTGGGGCACTTGTTGGTGAAGGTTGCACCACTGGTAAGCGCAAAGTTGACAGCGTTTTCGCCTTCAGTCGCTGCGATGGTCGCTGATTCTGTTTCTGACGTTCTTGCGCCGGCGCCGTCATTTTTTACCTTTGTTACTGAAACGCTCCTGACTTTGTAATACGTATATTTAATGTCAAGCACGTCGTGCGATTTCTCCTCATCCTTCACAATCTCAGGATCAATTTTGTAGATGGTTTTGTCGTAAGCCACGTCCTTGTCCGTGCCCGGAACCTCTACCAAGTAGTAAACAAGATCGTCATCGGCATAAACTTCACCCAGATCAAAGGTGAATTTTCCATTCTCATCGTTTTCCACCGTATCGACCACCGAGCAGTCATTGAGCTGCAATTTTCCATCATTAAAGCTAGGGGCCTTACCACCCTTGCCCGGCTTCAAGAGCTGGAACTTGAATTCTCCCGCATAAAGCGCGCGGCCCGTCAGTTTCTTAATGCCGTTGAGCTTCATCTTGGGATACACACTCACCCGCGTGGTGGAGCCGGCGACAACATTTCCGTTGGTCATGATTCCGCCACCGTGGACGTTGGATTCGTTGCCCGTGATATATAACGAAGCCAGCCCTTTAGCGACATTTTGATCATCAACGGACGAGTCGGACCTTAGGCCAATCATGTACCTGGCCTGGGCTCCGTCATACTTACCGATGGTCGCAGTGTGACCGTCAATCGTGCCCGACCAGCTAGCAGCTCCGCCACCAAGCATCTGACCCGTTACGGCAGCGATATATTCACTGTTAGTACTATCGCGAATAAGAAAAAGATCCTTGTGACCGGCATTTTTAAAATCTTCAGTTATTTCGCCGCCTTTGTTGTTAGGGAGCCAATCCTTGTCATCGGTCTTTTCGTGTGTGCCGCCCGATCGGTTATAACCACCGTCAGAATTACCGTCAGAATTACCGAAAACCGCGATGCCATTGGTATCGGTAATGGCAGTCTTACCAGTCGGGCAAGCGGCAAACCCGCCGCCAAAGCCATTGGCATGATTGTTGGTAATCAGCGCGTTATATATATTGAGGCTCGCCGATTTAATGCCTTGTTCACTGCTACCCTGAACGAACACGCCGCCGCCACCCCAGTCGTTGGTGGTATTGGTCGTATTGTTAGTGATGTAGGCTTTCTTGTCGCTCACGTTGAAATCGCCAACTGTAGGCGCAGAGATACGGATACCGCCGCCCTCCGAGTTTTGCGCCACGTTGCTAGCTATGGTTCCACCAGAAAACGTAAACCCGGAAAGAGCACTATTCCAAGCGCCAGCATAAACGCCGCCGCCAGCCTCGGCAGAGTAGTTGCCCGTGATGTAACCGCCTGCAATTGCGAGACTGCCGCCATTGAAAGCAGCAATGCCGCCACCACCGTGGCAACCGTTACCCTTGTGACTATCATCGTAGTGCTGATATTTGTTGTTAGTAATGTGACCATCCGTAATGGCCACATTAGAGTTCTCAGCACAAATTCCCGCGCCAAAACCGCTTTGAGAATTATTTGTACCGTTACCGGAGATAATACCGCCAACCATGTGTACCGTAGAATTCCGGGCATAAACGCCGCCGCCACTGGGAGCATAGTTACCAGCAATTACGCCGCCAGAGATCTCCAGGGTTGAGCCCTCATCCAGGGTTGAGCCCTCAACATGAATTCCAGCACCAGCACCATCGCTGCCCATAGAAGCACCACAAACGTATCCGCCACTCATGCTGACGGTAGAGCCGTTATCGGCATAAATCAGGTGGCGAACATTTGCGTCCTGATTCGTGGTCAGCACGCCGCTTTGAAGGTTAAACGTACCGCCACAGACGTTGATGAGCCTCATCGTAGAGTGAGCAGTGGTGCCCACGATGGCGCCATTGATGGCAACCTCGTGCTTGAAAAGGGTCTCGGTAGTAGCAGTGGCACTCGAAGTCGAATCAGTCACGTAGTAAGTGAGCTTACTGGGCGTTGTGCCGTCGTAATCGAGCTTAGCAAGGTTGCCGTTTTTGTCGCCATCCTGCTCGAACTTGTTATCAGCCGCCTGCTGCAGATCCTCAATCGTGAGCGTCGCACCCTCGGGCACATTGAACATGGACATGTTGGGCGACTTGCCAGGCTCCACGCCCGAGTGTTTGATCTTATGGCCGTTGAGGTCGATGGTGGTTTCACCCTGGCCAAGCGTAATGTCGCTTGCATACTCAATATCGAGATTCAAGCGATATTTGCCGGCCTTTTTATCATTTTGAAGGTAGTGAGATAGGTCGTCTGCAGAATTAATCAGCGTATATTCGGTCGCATCCTCCGCAACAGGTGGAATTGCGCCCTCATTGCTAGCGTCATCCGCGGTCTGCTCGGCATCCTCGTCCTGCGAGTCTTCCTCGGACAGCCCCTCAGACTGGACATCATCTCCAGTCTCGCCACCCTCAGCGTCGTCACTATTCTGGTTGTCGGTATCCCCATTGTTGGTGTTTTCTACATCAGTAGACTCACTTGAGGAACCCCCCCCCATCACAGTTTCTTCGGTAGAAACCGTCTGGGCATCGTTGGCAATGGCCTGCGAGATTGGGGGCATGACGAGCGACAGCACCAGGCTCAAAACGGAGGCTCCGCACAAAACGCCTGCCAGTACACGGCGCGTCGCTTTTTTACTCTGCTTAGATTTGTCTGAATTCGCTTTCATCGATGTCTCCTCCCCAAGAGACCGCGATCTTGCTCTTTCCCTATCAAACGTATCTGCGCAATCTGTAATTGCGCACGCTTAGTAATGCTATTTTAATGATTGTTTAAACATCTGAGCAACAAATATCGACAGTTTTGTAGCGAGTTCTCAATTCTCTTGATAATTGTTCAGATTTGCCTTCGTTTATTCGCTATCTATTTCTTGTTTGTACTGGTAATTAAGTTAATTATCAGTTTTTTAATAGCATTTTATTTATTTGCACAACATTTTGCTCAAGAGCAGACATCCTGTGAACGGTCGAAAATCGACCGTGAGCGGTAGGTCATTAACCGGGAGGAATACCTTACCAATCTGATGAGAATATCTTTAACCCCTCGGTGGTTGGAAGGGTAATGTTCAGACAACCATATTTGAATTTACGCGCAGATTTTAGGCATCAATTCGCCCAAATCGCCTGAGGCCACCGCAAAGGCGCCTGTCCCCTTTGTGATGGTTCTCCCCCGGCGCTACAGCAGATGCTCCTCGACAAAGACCGCGATGCCGTCTTTGTCGTTACTCACGGTTACAAAGTCGGCGGCGGCACGGGTGGCGTCGCTGCCATTTGCCATGGCCACGCCCACGCCGGCGTCAGCCACCATGCAGGTGTCGTTATCGGCATCGCCAAACACGCAGATGTTCTGGAGCTCCATGCCGTTGAGCTCCGCCACGCGCACAAGGCCGCGCGTCTTGGACACGCGCGGATCCATGAATTCGTAGAGTCGCTGCGTGGTCTGAAGAGCCGCCGCCTTAACGGTGTCGTCGGCGAGCGACGACGCCCGCTCGATGACCTGCGGCATCACCTCGGGCGCCATGGTAAACATCACCTTGGTCTGCGGCTCGCGCAAAAACTCGGCAAAGTCGACCACCTTGTAGGGCACGCCGTCGACACGCGACAAGTGCTCGACGCATGCATTGCTCTCAGGCACATAGAGCACGCTGTCCCGAGGGCAAACGGGCGTTGCCGGCAGGTCTGCCATGTGCTCGCAGATGTGCGCAATGGTCTCGCCCGGTAGCGGGTAGCTCAGCTCGTTGATGCCATGCGCACGATCGATGACTTCGGCGCCGCCGCAGCCCACCAGCACGTCTACCAGGCCTTCGATACCCCAGAGCCCAAACATGGCCTCGGTCGCCTGGGCGTCGCGCCCGGTGCACAGGCCAAAGAGCACGCCGCGCTCGCGCAGGGCGCGAATCGCCGCCACGGTGCGCGGAGACACCGTGTGCTGGCTCGTGAGCAGCGTACCGTCGATATCGCAGAGTACGGCTTTAATGTGGCTGAAGGTGGCGTCCATGGGGGCCTTTCTGGGTTGTGCGGCGGTGTGGGGTGTATTCGTGAACGGCGTACATGGTATACCAAGGCGCAGGCGCGGCCTGTCAAAGCAAAAACCACCACAAAGGTGCCTGGCCCCTTTGTGGTGGCCGGACCCGTAGGGTGGCCTGGCCGGAGTGCAAACCATCACAACATTCGACGTTATTCGGCAAAATCGCGATTTTCATCGAATGCTGTGATGGTTTTACTGCCTTGCAGAACGATCGAAATGCCGGCGGCCAAACAGCAGCAGCGCCGCGGGAACCGCCGTCACGACCATGCCCGCACCAACGAGCGTCTGCTGCACGCCAAACGTCGTCGCCAGCCACGGGGCAATCGCCAGCGGGGCCACGCCAGCGAACATGTTGCCAAAACCCATGACCGAGTTCACGCGACCGAGCTGCTCGAGCGAGGCCGTCGTTTGCACGATGGTGTTGTGGAGCGGGTTGACGACGCCCCAGGCCACGCCCAGGGCAAGCTGGCCGACAAGGGCTACGCCCACGTACGGCGTTCCCACGTAGAGCAGGCTTCCCAGACCAACGGACATGAGCGCTATAAGCAGCGTCTTAAGGTTGACCAGGTGCGACGGCAAGCGGAGCGCGATCACGGCGCCCAGCACCGCGCCCACACCGCTGGCCGACGAGAGCCAGCCCATCCATTCGACACCGACATGCAGAACATCGCGGTAGAAGAACGACTCCAACGGATCGAAAGCTCCATAGCCAAAGTTCGAAAGGAAGATAATGCAGAACAGCAGGGCGAGGACGCTGTTGGTAAAGACCGTCTTGATGCTGGTCGCGAAGGTGACGCGGGAAGACGTGCTGGGGTCGGGGCTTTGGCTGGCGGTACTTGCCGTTGCGCTGCTGTCCGCGGGACTGCTTTCGCGCGCGGCGGCACGACCTGCTTGCGGCCTAAAGCCCCAACCGGCGACGAGCGCCAGTACGGTAAAGATCATCATGAGCACGAACACCGCGCGTGACGATGCAGCCGCCGCGACAAAGCCGCCCAGTGTGGGGCCGACGATAATGCTCACGTTGGAGAACATGGTTATGGCGGAGTTGATGTCTTTGAGCTCGACGGGGTCGTCGGTGAGATACGCCGGATAGGATGTGGCGATGGGCTGGGCAAACCCCATCACAAAGCCCAAGAGCGCCGCGCCAAGCAGGACGATGCCGGTCGCGCTGCCAAAGGCGATAATCGCCGCGCCGGTTGTCAGCGTGCCGACGATGCTCGCCCGGAAATGCCGACACGGACCCCAGGCGTCGAGCGCCGCGCCGCCCGCAAAGGATCCCAAGATCACGAATACGTTCATAAAAAGGACGGCCAGCGATGTCGCCATGACCGAAGCGTCGTCCGCATAGGTGAGCGTTCCGATGACGCCGATAAAGTAGCTGGTCTGAAAACCGGTGTAGATGAGAAAGCGCATCGCCACCAGGCGCTTGGCCTGCACGGACAGCGATGGTTGAGGCTTTGAGAAAAGAGAGACGAGCATGGAGACTCCTTGTTTCATACGAATGCGGACGGCGGGCATTCGCCACCGTCTGTCAAATCAATCTATCCGCATGAAACATTAAGGACGCATCAAGCCCCTTCTCTCCGTTTTTCGCCCGTCATGAACTACTTGGTAGATTGTAAGGCATGTCTCACACATCGACCAAAGCAAAAACCACCACAAAGGTGCCTGGCCCCTTTGTGGTGGAAATGACGTTTGCCCAGATAAAACCTGCCAAATTAACCTGTCTTTTTTGGCTGGTTTTAGGCCAGATAATCTTGAATAAGGTCGCAGATGGCTCGGGCGTCGTTGATGTTGATGGCTCGGGTCGCAAAGCCGGCGTCGAAGGCCTGGCGCGCCAGGGCCTCGTTGCAGGCAAGCGCCAGCGTGCGACCGTCAACCAGGTCGAGCGAGCTCTTGCCGCGCAGACGGTCGACACCGGAGCGCGCGACGACGATGTTGTCGAAGCCCTCGGTCTTGTAGCCCTCGATAATCACCACGTCGACATCGTTGTAGCGCGACAGCAGTTCGCGCGCGGGCATCTCGTCCTCCTCGCGCGTGTCGGCGTACTCCGCCCAGCGCGTGGCGCAGATGAGCCCCACGTGCTTGGATCCCGCTTGGTGATGACGCCAGGTGTCCTTAGCGGGTACATCGATATCAAAGCCGTGATGCCCGTGATGCTTGAGCGAACCCACGCGCAGGCCGCGGCGTGTGAGCTCGGCGATAACCTTCTCGACGAGCGTGGTCTTGCCCGAATTCTGGTAGCCGATAAACGCGATCGCGGGGACGGCCGGAGCTGGAACTGTGGGCGCGACGGCGACGGGTGCGCTTGCGGGCGCGGCACCGTCAGCGGCCACGGCCTCAACGGCAGCGGCCTGACGCTCTGCACGATCCCACACGCCCGAGCGGCCGCCTTCCTTGTGCAGCAGGCGCACGTCGACGATCTCCATGCCGCGATCGACCGCCTTGCACATGTCGTAGATGGTCAGACACGCGGCACTCGCGCCGGTCAGAGCCTCCATCTCGATACCCGTCTTGCCCGTCACGCCCGCCGTAACCAGCACGTGAAAGCCAACCTGCCCGTCCGCGCGCGCCGGCGCCCAGCCCTCGGGCACGTTCTCGACAGGCGTCCCCGCCGGGGCAATGGGCGCAATATCGCACTTGCTCTTAGTAATGAGCAACGGATGGCACATGGGAATGATGTCGCTCGTGCGCTTGATGGCCATAATGCCCGCCACGCGTGCGCAGGCGAGCACGTCGCCCTTCTTGGCGCGGTCCTGCAGCACCATGGCCTGCGTCTCAGGGTGCATGAGGATGGTGCCCTCGGCGATGGCGATGCGATGGGTCTCGGCCTTGTCGGACACGTCGACAAGGCCGAGACCCATCGCATTGCCATCGCCGAGGGCACCATCCTCATGCACCCCGAGACGCAGGCCATGGTGCTGCAGGACCGCGCAAAAAAGGGCGATGTGCTTGCCTGCGCGCGTGTGGCGGGCATCATGGCCATCAAGCGCACGAG